>NZ_JAKWFH010000014.1:0-135932 GCF_029522185.1 Burkholderia sp. IO2
CGCGCGGCGCCGCCTCCGATACGCCGCCGCCCCGCCGCGGCCGCAAGCTGGCCGTGCCGCTCGCGGCCGTCGCGCTCGCCGCCGCGCTGCTCGCGCTCGGCATCGTGCCGCGTATCGACGCACGCGCCGCGCAGCGCGCGCAGGTCGCCGCGCAGCAGGCGCTGCCGGTGTCGGTCGTCATGCCCGGCGCGGCGCCGGCCGACCAGACACTGACGTTGCCCGGCTCGGTGATGCCGTATGCGGACGCGTCGATCTATGCGCGCACGAGCGGCTATATCGCGCACTGGAGCGCCGATCTCGGCGCGCGCGTGAAGGCCGGCCAGACGCTCGCGCAGATCTCGGCGCCCGATCTCGATGCGCAGCTGCGCCAGGCGCGTGCGGACGAAGCGAGCGCGCAGGCGAACTACGACTATGCGAAATCGACCGCGCAGCGCTGGCAGGACATGCTGAAAACGCAATCGGTGTCGCAGCAGGACACCGACACGAAGGTCGCGGACATGAACGCGAAGCGCGCGATGCTCGCGTCCGCGCAGGCGAACGTCGCGCATCTTGCCGAACTCGTGTCGTACGAGTCGGTCACCGCGCCGTTCGACGGCGTGATCACCGCACGCAACGTCGACGTCGGCACGCTCGTGACCGCGGGCGGCACGCCGGGCAGCCCGGGCCTGTCCGGCGAACTGTTCCATCTCGAACAGACGAACACGCTGCGCGTGTTCGTCGACGTGCCACAGGACAGCGCGACCGGCGTGTCGGCCGGCACGTCCGTCTACCTGACGACGCCGCAGTATCCGGGCCGGCACTTTGCCGCGCAGGTCGCGCGCAGCGCGGGCGCGATCGATCCCGTCACGCGCACGCTGCGTGTCGAGATCGACGTCGACAACCGCGACGGCGCGCTGATGCCCGGCGCGTATGCGCAGGCGCATCTCGTCGTGCCGAGCGCGGCGCCGGCGCTTGAACTGCCGGTCAGCGCGCTGCTGTTCCGCCCGAACGGCGTGCAGGTCGCCACCGTCGGTGCGAACGGACGTACGGCGCTGAAGACCGTGCAGATCGGGCGGGATTTCGGCACGCGCGTGGAGATCGTCGCGGGGCTCGCGGCGGCCGATCGCGTGATCGACAACCCGGGCGATGCGATCACGGTCGGGGAAGCCGTGAAGGTCGTGTCGACTTCGCACGATGCGGCGCCGGTTGCGGCTTCGTCTGCTTCGTCTGCTCTGCCCGCGCAACCGGCTTCCGCGGTCAGTGCACGCGACGTGCCGCCGCTGCACGCGGCCGGTGCCGCGCCGGCTGCGTCGACACTCGCTCCCGCGCCCGCCCACGGCTGACCCATCGACGACCACCCACGAGATGCCTGCCATGCGTCTTCCTCATCCGCTCCCGTTCGCTCGCCGCATCGTCGCGCTCGGCGCCGTCGCCGCACTGACCGCCTGCTCGACGCTGCCGCGCTATTCGCCGCCCGCCGTCGCGGTGCCCGTGCACTATGCAGGCGCACCGGCAGCACCTGCCGAACAAACCGGCTGGCACGTCGCGATGCCGGCCGACGCCGTCGCACGCGGCCCCTGGTGGACCGTCTTCGACGATGCCGATCTGAACGCGCTCGAAGCGCGCGTCGACGTGTCGAACCAGACGGTGAAGAAAGCCGTCGCCGATCTGCAGCAAGCCCGCGCGATGGTCGACTATCAGCACGCCGGGTTCCTGCCGACGATCACGGCCGGTGCCGCGCAGAGCCGCGCGCGCGTGTCGCAGAACCGGCTCGGCTCGTCGCTCGCCGGCAAGACGACGCCCGACTACCAGGTCGGCGTGGCCGCGAGCTGGGAGCCCGACCTGTTCGGCCGCGTGCGCGACGCGGTGACCGGCGCGCAGGCGAACGCCGCCGCGAGCGCGGCCGACCTGCAGGCCGTGAAGCTGTCGGTCACGGCCGAACTCGCGACCGACTATTTCGCGCTGCGCTCGCTCGACACGCAGAAGCAACTGCTCGACGACACGGTGCATGCGTACGCGGACGCGCTGACGCTGCTCAAGCAGCAACTCGCGGCCGGTGCGATCGACGCGTCGGCGGTCGCGCAAGCCGAGACGCAGCTCGAATCGACCCGCACGCAGGACACCGACATCGATGCGTCGCGTGCGCAGTTGCAGCACGCGATCGCGACGCTCGTCGGCGAAAGCGCGTCGACGTTCGCGCTGCCGCCGCACGTACAGCCGTTCCACGTGCCGGCCATTCCGGCCGGCGTGCCGTCGCAACTGCTGGAGCGGCGGCCCGACATCGCGGCGGCCGAGCGTCGCGTCGCGGCCGCGAACGCGCAGATCGGCGAGGCGCGGGCCGCGTTCTTCCCGGATCTCGTGCTGTCGGCGAGCGCCGGCCTCGAAAGTTCGTTCTTCGCGCCGTGGCTCGCCGCGCCGAGCCTGTTCTGGTCGCTCGGCCCGCAACTCGCCGGCACGCTGTTCGACGGCGGCCGCCGCAGCGCGTCGCTGCGCGGCGCGCATGCGCAATACGACGGTGCGGTCGCCGACTACCGGCAAACCGTGCTCGTCGCGTTCCAGCAGGTCGAGGATCAGTTGTCCGCGCTCGATGCGCTCGCGTCCGAAGCCGTCAGCCAGCAGCGCGCGACCGACGCGGCCGACCTGTCGCTGCGGCTGACGACGAATCGCTTCAACGCGGGCGCCGTCAGCTATCTGGACGTGGTGACCGCGCAGACGATCGCGCTGACGAACCGGCGCACGGCCGATCAGATCGACGCGCGCCGGATCGAGGCCGAAGTCGGGTTGCTGAAGGCGCTGGGTGGTGGCTGGCAGGCGGGCGTAAGCGCCAGCTCAGACGCGGAATCGAACACCGACACGCACGAACACGCGGCCGCCGCGCGCCACGAACCCGCCGTCACGCAACAGGCGGCCGGTTGAACACGAGCACGAACCGCGTGCCGCGCGCATCGCTTTCGACCTGCGCGCTGCCGCCGTGCAGCTCCATCACCGAGCGCACGATCGCGAGGCCGAGCCCGGCCGTGCCGCCCGGCGCACCGCCGCTGCGCGCGGGGTCGCCGCGCACGAACCGGTCGAAGATCCGCGGCAGCAGCGCGGGATCGATCGGCTCGCCCGAATTCGCGACGACGACGCGCACCGCATCGGCCGTTTCATCGACGCTCAGCGTGATGACGCCGCCGGCAGGCGTGTAACGCAGCGCGTTCGCGAGCAGGTTGCCCACGGCCCGACGAAACAGTTCGACATCGGCCGTCAGCTGCCCCTGCCCGTCGACGCGCAACGTCGAGCCCGCTTCGTCGGCGAGCCCCTCGAAATACTCGGCGATGCGCTCGAGTTCGTCGCGCACGTCGAACGCGCGCTGCCGCGTGACGAAGCTCGGATGCTCGGCGCGCGCGAGAAACAGGACGTTCTCGATCATCCGCGCGAGACGGTCGTATTCCTCGAGATTCGATTCGAGCAGCGTCTGGTACTCGTCGACCGAACGCGGCCGCGCGAGCGCGACTTCGGTGGCGCCGCGCATGTTGTTCAGCGGCGTGCGCAGGTCATGCGCGAGATCGGCGCTGAATTGCGACAGATGCGCGAACGCCTGCTGCAGGCGGCCGAGCATCGCGTTCTGCGCGTCGACCAGCGCGCGCAGCTCGGGCGGCGCGCGCGACGCGTCGAGCCGCGTGTCGAGCTTGTCGACCGTGATCCGGCCGGTGTTGTCGACGATCTCGCGCAACGGCGCGAGCGCCGTGCGGATCAGCCAATAGCCGAGCAGCAGCGCGAACAGCGCGCCGAGCCCGCCGGCGAGCTTGAGCCGGTCGCGGTAGCCGTCGAGCAGATCGGCCCGGTCGCGCATGTTGCGCGCGATCGCGATGCGGATCGGCGTACGGTCGCCGAGCGCGGCCTCGATCACGACGCCGCGCATCGGCGTGCCGCCGTCGGCGGTCCACGTGACGAGCCGGTCGTCCGTGATCCGGTCGTTCGCCGGAACCGGCACCGCGCGTGGCGCAAAGAGCTGCGCGTCGGCCAGCGGCGCCGAGGCGGCTGCCGGCGCGTCGTCGAGTGCGGCGAGCCGGACGTTGTGGCGCGCGAGCACGTCGCCCCCCGCATCGACGACGACCATCGACAGCGCCTCGTTGCCCAGCACCTGGCTCGTCAGCCGCTCCGCGTGCGAGCGAACCGCGTCGAGCGACTCGAGTTCGCCCGCGAGCCGGCGCGTGTGGCGCGCGGCCAGCACGATGTCGAGATCGTCCTGGGTGTTCACCTGCCGCTCGAGGCCCGCATACACGTACGCGCCGACGAGCGCGAACGCGGCCAGCGTGGTCGCGGCGAACGCGAGCGCGAGCGTCGCGGCCAGCGAGCGCGGCCGCGTCATGCGTCGTCCTTCGGTTCGAGCACGTAGCCGACGCCGCGCACGGTATGGATCAGCTTGACCGGGAACGCGTCGTCGATCTTCGCGCGCAGGCGCCGGATTGCGACTTCGACGACATTGGTGTCGCTGTCGAAATTCATGTCCCACACGTACGACGCGATCTGCGTGCGGCTCAGCACCTCGCCCTGGCGGCGCGCGAGCAGCTGCAGCAGCGAGAATTCCCGCGGCGTCAGGTCGATCCGCGTCGCGCCGCGCTTCACGCGGCGGCGCACCACGTCGATGTCCAGATCGCCGACCGCCAGGTGCTCGGTCTCGCGCGGCGGCCCGCGACGCGCGAGCGTGCGGATCCGGGCGAGCAGCTCGACGAACGCGAACGGCTTCACGAGGTAGTCGTCGGCGCCGAGCTCGAGGCCGTGCACGCGGTCCTGCACGTCGTCGCGCGCGGTCAGGAACAGCACCGGCGTCGTGTGCGTGTCGCGCAGCCGCTTGAGCACGCCCCAGCCGTCGAGCACGGGCAGCATCACGTCGAGCACGATCACGTCGTAACGCTCTTCCTGCGCGAGCATCAGCCCTTCGCCGCCGTCCTTCGCGAGATCGACGCTGAAACCCGATTCCTCGAGCCCCTTCTTCAGGTACGCGCCCGTCTTCGGTTCGTCTTCGACTATCAGGATGCGCATCGCCGGCTCCGTCGCATTCGTGGGGACATGCGGCGATGTTACCGGGAAACGGCGACGCGGCGCCGCTGCGTGCAAGCGCGAATGGCGTAGATGACAAAACCGTAATCAGCCGGTCAGCCTGGCGTGCGGTTGCACGAAAACAGGGACACATTGACATCGCGGGGCGGTTCGGCCGCGCGCGCCAACGCCGGCCGTCCATGCGGTTCACCGCTGTTCGCGCGCGCCGGACGGAACGGCGCGGCCGGCGCCGGTCAGGCTAACGCCGCCGGCTCGCGCAGGGCGGCTCGCTCACCCCGACGCGGTCGACCCAGCCGCGGTAGAACGCACGGTACTTCAGCACGAGCTTGTCATACCGGCTGTACGCACCGCCGCCGTCCGGCTTCATCCCGTTCCAGATCCTGACGTCGTACCCCGCCGCCTGTCGGGTCTGGAGCCCGAACAGCAGGTAGTCGATCGCGCGCCGCGGCACGCCGCGCGCCTTCCTGATCGAGATCAGCATGTGCATGACGTTCTTGCCGTCGCTCACCGGCGTCACGCACTGGAGCAGCTTGTATTTGACGTCTGCGTCCAGCGCGACGGTCGTCACGCATCCGCCCGGGTAGCCGTCGAAGTGCAGGTTCATCTGCGACATGTTCATGCCAAGCGCGCGCGACAGCATGCCGAACGGCCCGAAGAGATCAGGCGCGCCGCGAGCGCGTGGATCGTCACCGCGGTGTTCTCGAGCCCGCGGGAGAACAGAAAGGTCATGAAGGCGAGCACATTCGCGGAAGCGCGAATCGCATTCGCGCTGAAACATTTCAACGGCGTGCCAGCGCTGGCCGGCCGCGAACCGCGACACTGACGAATCGAGGAGGCCGCGTGCCCATCCAGGAAGCCTTGCTGAAGATGTCGATGTACGTGTCGCTGGTGCCGATCGTGCCGGGGCCGACCAATACGCTGCTGCTGTCGTCCGGGTTGAAGGTCCGCTTGCGTGGCACCTGGCCGCTGATCGTCGCCGAGGCGCTCGGCTACGCGATCGCGATTGCCGGATGGGGTTCTTCCTGTCCGCGCTCGCTGCGGGCCGGCCCTGGCTTTATGACGCGGTCAAGCTCGCGAGTTCCATCTACATCTTTTTCCTCGCGCTGAAGATATGGACGCATAAAGCAAGCTGGGCGGCGCGCGGCGCTTCATTGCGCGACGCCGCGCTTCGGAAACCGCATCGCTATGACGAGCCCGCCGTCGGCCGCGTTGGCAATTTGCAGCGTGCCGCCGTGATGGCGAACGAGGCGGTGAACGATGGCCAGGCCCAAACCGCTGTGCGAGGTGCCGCCGCGAGCGGGATCGAGCCGGACAAACGGACGCAGCACGCGATCCAGATCAGGCTCGGATACGCCGGGCCCGTGGTCTCGCACCACGAGTTCGTAGTGCTCGCCATGCGCTCGCGTGGTGATCTCCACGGGCGGCTCGCCGTAGGTCAGCGCATTTTCGACGAGGTTCGAGAGCATGCGGTCGATGTCGACCGCAGGTAGCATGAAGTCGGGCCCCGCGTGAAGATCGAGCGTGACGAGCGCATCCCGGTGCGCCTCGCCGCTCGGACTCGGTGCGTCGGTGTAATCGCGACGGCAATGCGTGTCCACGCTGATCCGCGGCGAACCTTCGGGGATCTCGCGCGCAAAGTCGAGAAACTGCGTGATGACACGCGACATGGATTCGGTATCGCGCAGAAAGCCCTCGCGATCGCCACGATCGGTCAGCAGGTCTGCCCGCACCTGCATGCGTGTGATCGGTGTGCGCAGGTCGTGCGCGATACTCGCCAGCATCACGGCGCGCTCGCGCTCGGCCACGGCCAGCTCGCCGGTCATGTCGTTGAAGTCGCCGATCAGCTCGCGCAATTCGCGCGGCCCGCGCTTGCGCACCATGTTCAGCTGGTGGCCGGTGCGATGTTCGCGCGCGGCTGCGGCAAGATCGCGAATGGGGCGATTCAATTGCCACGCAAGCACGACGGCAACCACGATGGCGAACATCAGCGTCAACGCCAGCGCCCCGGTGAAACGGCTCAGCGGCACCTCGGCTTGCGGCAGCACGATGCCACGCGTGCTGCCCGCGGGGAGCACGTGCAGCGTGCCGTCGTCGTCCATTGCCACGTGAGTGCCCGGCGGCAGCACGTGCCGCAATTGCCGTTCGATGGGCCCGTTCGTGTCGTCGCGAAAGCGCCGCGCGTCGGCGGCCGGCAGTTGCTTCAGGTCCACGAACGAAATACCGAGGATGTCCGCCCCGGACCGCTCGCCGTCGCCGCCCCGCCCGTCCATGCCGGCGGCAACCTCCACGACGCGCGAAATATGGAAGGCGGCGAGGCTCGCGCGCGTTCGCTCGATCAACAGCAGCGACGTGAGATGAACCAGCATCAGCAGGCCCACCGTGGTGATGACGAGCCGGCCGAACATCGTATCAAGTGGATTCTTCATCGGCCGGGTTGTCGGGAATGAACATGTAGCCGATCCCGCGCACGGTTTGCAGCCGTCGGGGATTGGACGGGTCGTCCTCGATCAGGCGGCGCAGGCGCCATACCGGCACGTCGATGCCGCGCTCGGTCACTTCGGCATCCGGACCGTGGAGCAATTCGATGAGCCGCGTACGCGAAAGCGTTTCCATGGGGTGCGAGGCCAGCACCTCGAGCAGCGCGTACTCGCCGCCGGTGAGCTTCACGGGCGTGCCTTCGCACAGCAGCGTGCGCGTCGCGAAATCCAGTTCGAAGCGGCCGAACCGGCACGGGGCGGGCTTCTCCTGCACCGCTGTCGTCCGCGGTGGCCCTTGGCGGCGCAGCACTGCCTGGATGCGCGCGAGCAGTTCCTGGGGCATGAACGGCTTGCCCAGATAGTCGTCCGCCCCGAGTTCGAGCCCGAGCACGCGGTCAATGCCGTCGGCGCGCGCGGTCAGCATGATGACGGGAATCGTGTCGCCGCTCGCGCGCAGCTGCTTGAGCGCGGTGAGGCCATCCACGCCCGGCATCATGAGGTCCAGCACGATGATGGCCGGCCGTTCGCGCTCCAGCCGCCGCGCGAGATTCGTTGCATCGTGCAGAACGGAGAACTCGATGCCGCGCTGCTGGAAGAACCTGCGCAGCAGGTCGCGCAGTTCCGCATCGTCGTCGACGAGCAGGACTTGCGGCGCGGAGCCGGGGATGGAAGGTGGGTGCATTTCAGGTATTCAGGGCGGCGTGAGGACGAAATGATGGTAGCCCGGATACGATCTGACTGGCTTTCGAAATATTACTGTGATTTGCGATTCCTAACGGAACCAGCACAAGGGCCGGGCCGCGAGGGTATTACGTATGCCGAAATCCCGATTCTCTTCCCCCTCTCCAGGCGCGTCACTGGACAGTAAGTTTCCGTAAGCACAAAAAAATGCGCCGTCGGTAGCGTTACGCCTTGTCCAGCACCGGCACCGCCAGGTCCCCTGAAGCGTCCGGAGCCGTCCCGTTCTCGCATCGCGCGACATCGCGATGTCCAAACAGGTCAAAGATGAAGACGCCCATTCTCGCGAACCACGCGCACCACCCCATGACGTACAGGCCGCGCCAGCTGTTTGCCGCACTCTCGATCCTTGCGATAGTCGGAACCGCCGGCTGCAACAGGCAAACCGGCGCACCGCCCGGCGGCTTCGCCACGCAGACCGCCCAGGTGGGCGTGCTCTCGCTCGCGCCGCAGCGGATCGTCGAAACGACCGAACTTTCCGGCCGCCTTTCCGCGCAGAAGGTCTCCGACGTACGACCGCAGGTGAGCGGCATCATCCTCAAGCGCTTGTTCGTGGAAGGCAGTGACGTGAAGGCGGGCCAGGTGCTCTACCAGATCGATCCGGCCACCTACCAGGCTGCCTACGACCAGGCACGCGGCACGCTGGAAAACGCCCGCGCCACGCTGGCTTCGGCGAAGACGAAAGCGGACCGCTTCACCGAACTCGTGAAGATCAACGCCGTGAGCAAGCAGGACTACGACGACGCCGTCGCCGCGGTTCGCGCAGACGCCGCGAGCGTCACGGCCGACGAGGCAGCGCTCGAATCCGCGCGCGTGAACCTCGAATACACGCACGTGCGTGCGCCCATCTCCGGACGCATCGGCGCATCGACCGTGACGGAAGGCGCGCTCGTGACCTCGAACCAGACCACCGCGCTCGCCACCATCCAGGCGTTCGACCGGATGTACCTCGACGTCACGCGCCCCAGCACGGAATGGCTGAGGCTTCGCAAGGCCTTCGCTTCCGGGCGCCTGAAGAAAACGGGCAGCGACAGCGCCGCCGTCACGCTCGTGATGGAAGACGGCACCGAATACGCCCACCCCGGCGCGCTGCAGTTCTCCGGCGTCACGGTGGACGCCACCACCGGGTCGGTCACGCTGCGCAGCACGTTCCCGAACCCCGAACGCGAATTGCTGCCCGGCATGTTCGTGCGCGCCCGCCTGGAAGAAGGCGAGAACGACAACGCGATACTCGTGCCGCAGATGGCCGTGACGCGCGCGTCGGACGGCAAGGCGAGCGTCTACGTCGTGGATGCGGCCGGCAACGCGCGGCAGGTGCAAGTCACGGCCGACAACGCATTCCGGGACCAATGGATCGTGACCTCGGGCCTGCACGCCGGCGACCGCGTGATCGTGAGCGGCCTGCAGAGCGTGCATGCGGGCGCGCCGGTCAAGGTGGCGGCCGATACGCCGCAGACGCAGGCGAACGCGGCATCCGCGGCACCCGCGACGGACACGGCCTCGACCGTGTCGGCACGACGCTAGGCGGAGAACGGCATGGCAGAGTTCTTCATCAAGCGCCCCATTCTCGCGTGGGTCATGGCCATCGTCATCATGCTGGTGGGCGCGGCGGCGGTCACGAGTCTTCCCGTCGCGCAGTACCCCACCATCGCGCCGCCCTCGGTGCAGGTGATGGCCACTTACCCCGGCGCCTCCGCCGACACCGTCGCGACAACCGTGACCCAGGTGATCGAGCAGAAGCTGAGCGGCATCGACAACGTGCTGTACATGTCGTCCACGAGCAGTTCCGCCGGGCAGGCCACCATCACGCTGACGTTCAATCCCGGAACGAATCCCGACATCGCGCAGGTACAGGTGCAGAACAAGGTGACGCAGGCCACGCCTACCCTGCCCCAAACGGTGCAGGAGCAAGGTGTGCAGGTCGCGAAGGCGTCGACGAGCTTCCTCATGATCGTCGCGCTCTCGTCGCCGGGCGGCACCTGGAATTCGGTGGATCTCGGCAACATCATCGCGACCCGGATCGAAGATCCGCTCGCGCAGTTGAACGGCGTGGGCGACGTGACGCTGTTCGGCGCGCAGCACGCGATGCGCATCTGGCTCAACCCGGTGAAGCTGCGCAGTTTCGGACTCGCGCCCTCCGACGTGACCACGGCCATCACGAACCAGAACGTCGAGCTTTCCACAGGGCAGGTCGGCGGCTCGCCGGCAACGGATTCGCAGGCCATCAACGCGACCATCCGCTCGTCGAGTCTGCTGACGAGCGCCGACCAGTTCGCCAGCATCCTGCTGCGCGTGAACAGCGACGGCTCGCGCGTGCTGCTGAAGGACGTGGCGCGCGTCGAGGTGGGCGGCGACAGCTACGACACCGCGTCTCGTCTGAACGGCAAGCCGGCATCCGCGCTCGCCATCAAGCTCGCCACCGGCGCCAACGCGCTGGACGCGGCCAACGCCGTGCGCGCGAAGCTCGCCGAGATCCAGCTGCAATTGCCGAAGGACGTCGCGATCAGTTACCCGTACGACACCACGCCGTTCGTTCGCATCTCGATCGAAGAGGTCGTGAAGACGCTGTTCGAAGCGGTCGTACTGGTCTTCCTCGTGATGTACCTGTTCCTGCAGAACGTGCGCGCCACGCTGATTCCGACCCTCGTGGTGCCCGTTGCGCTGCTCGGCACGTTCGGCGTGATGTCGATGATCGGTTTTTCGATCAACGTACTCTCGATGTTCGCGATGGTGCTCGCCATCGGCCTGCTCGTGGACGACGCCATCGTGGTGGTGGAAAACGTCGAGCGCATCATGAGCGAGGAGAAGCTCGGCCCGAAGGAAGCCACGCACAAGGCGATGGGGCAGATTACCGGCGCCCTGGTCGGCGTGACCACCGTGCTCACCGCCGTCTTCATTCCGATGGCGTTCTTCGCGGGCTCCACGGGCGCGATCTACCGGCAGTTCTCCATCACCATCGTCTCGGCGATGCTGCTGTCGGTCATGCTCGCGCTTACGCTCACGCCGGCGCTGTGCGCCACGCTGCTCAAGCGCGCCGACGTGGAGCACCACGACAAGCGCGGCTTCTTCGGCTGGTTCAACCGGTGGTTCGCCAAGCGCAACGCGGGCTACAGTTCCTCGCTCGCACGCGTGGTCGCGCGACCCGCGCGTTACATGCTGCTCTACGGCGCGATCGCCGGCGTCGTGGCGTTGCTCTACGTCACGTTGCCCTCCTCGTTCCTGCCTGACGAAGACCAGGGCTACTTCATCGTGTCGATCAGCGCGCCCGCGGGCACGCCGGCCTCGCGTACGCTGAAGACGGTGGAGGCCGTGGAGCAGTACGTGCTGAAGGACGAGCCGGGCGTCAAGCAGGTCATCGCCATCAACGGCTTCAGCTTCAACGGCCAGGGGCAGAACAACGCCATCGCGTTCGTGACGCTCAAGGACTGGAGCCTGCGCGGTTCGCGCGACAGCGTGTCGGCCATCATCGCGCGCGCCAACCAGCATTTCGCCGGCAATCGCGACGCGCGCATCTTCGTGCTGAACCCGCCCGCCATTCAGGAACTGGGTACGCAAAGCGGCCTCGACTTCGAGATAGAAGATCGCGGCGGCGCAGGCCACGACAAGCTGCTCGCGGTGCGCAACCAGTTTCTCGGCATGGCGTCGAAGGAGCCGACGCTCGCGATGGTGCGTCCGTCCGGCCTTGAAGACACGCCGCAGCTGCAGGTGGACATCGACCGCGAAAAAGCCAACGCGCTGGGGCTTTCCATCTCCGACGTCAACGCGACGCTGCAGACCGCGTTCGGTTCGTCCTACGTGAACAACTACATCGACACGGGGCGCGTGCAGAAAGTCTACGTGCAGTCGGACGCCCCGTATCGCATGATGCCTGCCGACCTTGGCGACTGGTATGTGAAGGCAAGCAGCAGTGCGTCGAGTTCGTCGTCCTCGAGCACCACCACGAGCACGACCGGCTACGACTCCACGATGGTGCCCTTCTCGTCGTTCGCAAAGAGCCACTGGACGTTCGGGCCGCCACAGATCGAACGCTACAACCGGCAGCTCGCCACCGGCATTTCGGCCGCCACGCGGCCCGGCGTGAGCACCGGCGAGGCAATGACGGCAGTCGAACAGCTTGCACGCAAACTGCCGCCCGGCTTCGCCGTGGAATGGACGGGCCAGTCGTATCAGGAGAAGCAGGCCGGCTCGCAAGCCACGGTGCTCTACGCGATCTCGCTCGTCGTCGTGTTCCTGTGCCTGGCGGGCCTCTACGAAAGCTGGTCGATTCCGCTTGCGGTGCTGCTCGTCGTGCCGCTCGGTGTGCTGGGCGCGTTACTTGCCGCTCATGGGCGCGGGCTTTCGAACGACATCTATTTCAAGGTGGGGCTGCTGGCCACTATCGGTCTGTCCACGAAGAACGCCATCTTGATCGTCGAGTTCGCGAAGGATCTGCAAGCGCAGGGACGCAGCCTCGTGGACGCCGTACTCGAAGCCGCCCACATGCGGCTGCGCCCCATTCTCATGACTTCGCTCGCGTTCGTGTTCGGCGTGCTGCCGCTCGTCATCAGTACGGGTGCCGGCGCCGGCGCACGCCACGCCATCGGCACGGGCGTGACGGGCGGCATGATCGCGGCCACGGTGCTCGCCATCTTCTTCGTACCGGTCTTCTTCGTCGTGGTGCGCAGACTGTTCAACGAACACGGTCACACGACGGACTCCGCCGGCATCAACGAGGGCAACGCATGAAACGCACACTGATCGCCCTTGTCTGCACGGGCATGCTGGCAGGCTGCACGCTGGACCCGACGTACCAAAGGCCGGCCGCACCGGTCGACAATACCTGGTCCACCGTGCCCTCGCGGCCGCAGCCGAAGGCCGCGCAGAGCACGGCTGCGGCACCGCTGGGAGCCGACCTCGGCTGGCGCGACTTCTTCAAGGATCCGCGACTGCAAAAGCTGATCGAACTCGCGCTCGCGAACAACCGCGACATGCGCGTGGCCGCGCTCAACGTGGCGCAGTACGAAGCGCAGTACCGCATTGCGCGCGCCAACGTCGGACCGGCCATCAACGCATCCGGCTCGATCACGCGCGAACGCGTGGCCGGCTCCACGGGCGCATACGGTTCGAGCAGCGCGAGCGTGGGCCTCACATCGTGGGAAATCGACTTCTTCGGCCGCCTGCGCAGCCTCAAGCGCCAGGCGCTGGAGCAGTACCTCGCCACGGACGCCGCGCGCACCAGCACGCAGATCAGCCTGATCGCGACCGTCGCCACCGACTATCTGCAACTGCGCTCCGACGAGACGTCGTTGCAGATCGCGCAGAACACCGTGGATGCGGACCAGCACACCTACGATCTCACGGTGAACATGATGAAAATGGGCAGCGCGTCGCTGCAGGACGTGCGCCAGGCCGAAAATTCGCTGGCGAGCGCGCGGTCGAGTCTCGCCTCGTACACGCGTGCGGTCGCGCAGGACCGCAACAACCTGGTGGCCGAAATCGGTGCGCCGCTGCCCGACGATCTGCCGCAGGGCCCTTCGCTGATGGAAAGCGAGCACACGTTCGCGGACATTGGCGAAGGCGTGCCGTCGGATCTGCTCGCGCGCCGGCCCGACATCGTCGAAGCCGAGCACACGCTGAAGGCCGCCAACGCCAACATCGGTGCGGCGCGCGCCGCGTTCTTTCCGAAGATCGAGCTGACGGCTTCCGCGGGCACCACGAGCGGCAGCCTCTCGAACCTGTTCAAGGCGGGCACGGGGGCGTGGACGTTTGCGCCGACCCTCTCGGTGCCGCTCTTCGATTTCGGCTACAACCGCGCCACGCTGGACGTGGCGAAAGTCGAGAAGGACATCGACGTCGCCAACTATGAAAAGGCCATCCAGACGGCGTTCAAGGAGGTGTCGAATGCACTCGCGGGACGCACCACGTACGTCACCCAGGTCGCCGCGGATCGCGACTACGTCGAGTCCGCGCGGCAATACTACGACCTCGCGCAGGCACGCTACCGCAGCGGCACCGACAGCTTCCTGACCCTGCTCGACGCGCAGCGCACGCTCTACGCCGCCCAACAGCAACTGGTCACGGACATGCTCGCCAAGCAGTCCAATCTCATCACGCTGTACAAGGTGCTGGGCGGCGGCTGGCGGGAAACGAGCGCGGTGGCGCAGCGGTAGCCTCCGTACGCCCGTGACCGACGCGCTTTCGCACATCACGGGCGTCTTGCCATCGATGCCTCGTTCCCCCGCAGGAACGGACTGCTAAAAACAGCGATGCGCACGACGGATCGCGCGCGGTTCTCGCGAAAGCCCGTCTTTCTGGCCATCCTCGCCGGCCCTCCCACGTGCAATCTTTTTGCATGCCGACAGCGGCATGCGGGCGTCTCGTCCGCCTGGCCAGCGACCGAAAAGTGACCCTCCTAACATCATAGGATTGCATTTTCACATTTAATGTGATTTTATTATCACCTGTCGCGAGCGGCCGCCGACCATGCGCGCGCCGCGGCGCATCCCATACCAAGGAAGAGACGCAGATGCAGACAATCGCCGTCATCGGCAGCAACATGGTCGACCTCGTGACCTATGTCGCGCGCATGCCCGCCCGGGGCGAGACGCTGGAGGCCCCGAACTTCGAGCTCGGCTGCGGCGGCAAGGGCGCGAACCAGGCCGTCGCGGCCGCGCGCCTCGGCGCGCGCGTCGTGATGGTCACGAAAGTCGGCGACGACGTGTTCGCCGACAACACGATCCGCAACTTCGAGCGCGAAGGCATCGACACCACGCACGTGCGCAAGGTCGCCGGCGTGCCGAGCGGCGTCGCGCCGATCTTCGTCGAACCCGATTCGAGCAACAGCATCCTGATCGTCAAGGGCGCGAACCGCCACCTGCGGCCGGCCGACATCGACGCGGCCGCGCCGATGCTCGCCGAATGCGCGCTGATCGTGCTACAGCTCGAGATCGAGCTCGACACCGTCTATCACGCGATCGAATTCGGCGCGCGGCACGGCATTCCGGTGTTGCTGAATCCCGCACCGGCGGTCGCCGACCTCGATTTCGAACGCATCCGCTCCGTCGAATTCTTCGTGCCGAACGAAACCGAGCTCGCGATCGTGTCGGGTATGCCGGTCGATTCGCGCGAAAGTGCGACCCGCGCCGCCGAAGCGCTGGTCGCGCGCGGGCTCAAGCACGTGCTCGTCACGCTCGGCAGCAACGGTTCGCTGCTGGTATCGCGCGACGGCGTGCGGCACGTGCCGGGCGTGCCGGTCGACGCGCGCGACACGACGGGCGCGGGCGATGCCTATATCGGTTGCTTCGCACGCTGCTATGCGGCGTCGCGCGACGCGATCGATGCGATGCGTTACGCATCCGCGTACGCCGCGCATTCGGTCACGGGCCTCGGCACGCAGAAGTCGTACGCCGACGCCGCGACGTTCGAACGCTTTCTCCGCGACGCCGGCTTCTGACCGGCGCCTTCATCGACGAGACATTGGGAAGGAGACACCCATGAGCCGAACCCGGATCGAACACGCCCCCGACGGCTATTACCTGAATCGCACGCCGCTCTTCGCGTTCACGCTGCTGTGCTGCCTGTTCGCGCTGTGGGGCACCGCCGCGAACCTGAACGACGTGCTGATCGCGCAGTTCAAGAAATCGTTCTTCCTGTCCGATTTCGAATCGGCGTTCGTGCAGTCCGCGTTCTATCTCGGCTACTTCTTCCTTGCGATTCCGGCCGCGACCGTCGTGAAGAAGTTCAGCTACAAGACGACGATCCTCGTCGGCCTGCTGCTCTACACGACCGGCTGCCTGCTGTTCTTCCCGGCCGCGTCGATGGCGAAGTACGGGATGTTCCTCGTCGCGCTGTTCGTGATCGCCGCGGGCCTGTCGTTCCTCGAAACGGCGTCGAACTCGTATTCGACGCTGATGGGCCCGCGCGGCACCAGCACCCGGCGCCTGAACATCTCGCAGACGTTCTATCCGTTCGGCGCGATGGCCGGCGTCTACATGGGCAGCTTCCTGATCTTCAAGGAAGGCGACGCGTCGCATGCGCAGCTCGCGGCGATGTCGGCCGCCGACGCGCACACGCATCAGCTCGCGATGATCCAGGCGACGCTCGAGCCGTACAAGTGGCTGATCGTCGTGCTCGTCGCGGTGTTCATCGTGTTTGCGCTCACGCCGTACCCGGCCTGCAAGGGCAACGGCACGGGCGCGGTCACGCACCGGATCGACGCGCGCGGCACGCTCGCGCGGCTGTTCGGCAACCGGCGCTTCGTCGCGGGAGTCGTCGCGCAGTTCCTGTACGTCGGCGCGCAGGTCGGCGTATGGAGCTTCACGATCCGGCTCGCGATGCAGATCGGCGGCCTCACCGAGCGCGGCGCATCGCGCTACCTGCTCGCAACCTTCTTCGCGTTCTTCGTCGGCAAGCTGGTCGCGACGCTCGTGATGAAACGCGTCGGGCCGGCCAAGGTGCTGATCGTCTACGGCATCCTGTGCATCGCGCTGCTCGCGTACACGATCAGCGTACACAACATCACCGCCGTCTATGCGGCCGTGTGCGTGAGCGTCTTCCTCGGCCCGTGCTGGCCGACGATCTACGGGCTGACGATCGACGGCCTCGGCAAGGACACCGAATACGGCGGCTCGATCCTCGTGATGAGCATCGTCGGCGGCGCGGTCGTGCCGCTGATCCAGGGGCTGATCTCGGATCACACCGGCGGCAACATGCAGCTCGCGTTCGTCGTGCCGCTCGTCTGCTTCGTCGTGATCGTCTACTACGGCTTCTACTGCCTGCGTCACCTGCCGGCGGCGACGCCCGACGCGGCGGCCGACGGCCACGCGTCCACGCGCTACGCCGCGACGCGCAACACGTCGGGAGCCTGACGATGCGGGGCGAGATCGAACTGCGGCGCGACGACTTCCGCGAAACACCGCGCACGCTGTACCGCACCGACGGCCTCACCGTGACCGCGTTCGCGTATCCGTCCGGCGTCGAGGCGCTGAAGCTCGAGAACCGTCGCGGCCATCTCGTCGTGCTGCCGTATCTCGGCCAGATGATCTGGGCGGCCGAATTCGACGGCCGCGACCTGACGATGAAGCACATGTTCCGGCAGCCGAAGCGCGTGGCGTCGATCATCGACACCTACGGCTGCTTCATGTTCCACAGCGGACTGCTGCGCAACGGCTGCCCGGGGCCGGACGACACGCACGCGCTGCACGGCGAGATGCCGTGCGCGCCGATGGACCGCGCGAGCCTCGTCGTCGGCGCGGATGCGCGCGGCGCGACGGTCGAGGTGACCGGCGAGTACGAATACGTGCAGGGCTTCGGCAGCCACTACGTCGCTCGTCCGTCGGTGCGGCTGGCCGAGCACGATGCGCGGATGACGATCGCGATGGACGTGACGAACCTCGGCGGCGCGCCGATGGACCTGATGTACATGGCCCACCTGAACTACGCGTACGTGCCGGGCGGCCGCTTCGAGCAGTCGCTCCCGCCTGGCGGCATGCGGCTGCGCGACAGCGTGCCCGCGCACGTGAAGCCGACCGCCGCGTGGCGCGACTACACGGCCACGCTCGCGCGCGATCCGGCGCGGCTCGCGACGCTCGATGCGCCCGCGCTGTACGACCCCGAGATCGTGTTCTTCATGAACGAGGTTGAAACGGACGGCGACGGCGTCGCGCATTTCCGGCTCGCGCATCCGGACGGCGGCGCGTTCCACACCGCGTACCGCCCCGCGCAATTCCCACATGCGACGCGCTGGATCCTGCACAACGCGGACCAGCAGGTCGCCGCGTGCGCGTTGCCGTCGACCTGCGAGCCCGAAGGTTACGAAGCCGAACGCCGCAAGGGCCACGTCGCGGCGCTGGCGCCGGGCGCGTCGCGCCGCTTCGACGTGGTCACCGGCTACCTGAGCGCGGCGGAAGCGCGCGATGCGTGATGTGATGGAAAACGTGATGAAAACCGCGACGAAAAGCGCGACGCACGCCCGCGCCGCCTCACGTCACGAGCGCGATCCCGTGCTCGCGGATCGCGGTTTCGTAGCGACGGCTCAGTTGCCCGTCGGAGATCACGTAGTTGAAATCGGTCAGTTCCGCGAAATAGGCCGCGCGCACTTCGTCGAACTTCGTGTGGTCGACCAGCAGGAAGCGGTTCTGCGCGCGCGCCATCACCTTCTTCTTCGCGTCGACTTCGTGGAAGTTGAAGCACGTGACGCCGCAGCGGTCGCTCACGCCAGCGGCCGAGATGAACGCCTTCGACACGCGCACCGAATCGAGGATGCCCGTTTCGGCAACCGATTCGAACACCATGTTCTGGCGGTGATACGCGCCGCCGCACAGGATCACGTTGCAATGCGGCTTCTGCTGCAGCTTCGCGAACACGTTCAGCGAATTGCAGACCGCCGTGAATTCGAGGTCGTCGGCAATGAAATCGACGATGAACGGCGTGGTCGACCCGCAGTCGACGAAGATCGTGTCGCCGGTCGTCACGAATTGCGCGGCCAGCTTGCCGATGCGGCGCTTTTCCTCGGTCTGCCGGTTGTTCTCGGCGCTGATCAGGTATTCGCCGATGTCGCTGCGCTGCGCGGCGAAATGGCGCGTCACGTAGCCGCCGATCAGGCTGAGGCCGTGCGGGTTGTCCGCGAGATCGCGGCGGATCGTCATTTCGGACACGCCGAACAACTCGGCGACTTCCTTCAGATGAATCGCGTTCTGCCCTTGCAGCACGTTCATCAATGTCTTGATCCGCTCGCCCTTCTTTGTTTCCATGCCTGTATCCTGCGTGCCCGCCGCGTGAGTCGCTCGTCGTGCCGGGCGCGCGGGCCCGGCCGGAATGTCGTATTTGTAACAAACCGATGTGAAAACATCAACTTTCCGTGTGCCCTTTCCGCACACGATCCGTGGAGTCCTGACACATGCCGCTTTCCAACGCCCAACTCGCCCAAACCATCGATCACACGCTGCTCGCGCCCGACGCGAGCGACGCGCAGATCCGCGAACTCTGCCGCCAGGCGGCCGAGCATCGCTTTTACTCGGTCTGCGTGAATTCGGCGAACGTGCCGCTCGCCGCGCGCGAGCTGGCCGATACCGGCGTGCTCGTGTGTGCCGTGGTCGGCTTTCCGCTCGGCGCGGGGCTGTCCGCCGCGAAGGCATTCGAAGCCACCGCCGCGATCGCGGCGGGCGCCGGCGAGATCGACATGGTGATCAACATCGGCGCGCTGAAAAGCGGCCGCGCCGACGACGTGAAGGCCGACATCGACGCCGTGCATCGCGCGTGCGGCACGGTGCCGCTCAAGGTGATCCTCGAAACGGGGTTGCTGACCGACGACGAGAAGGTGCGCGTGTGCGAGATGTGCCGCGATCTCGGCGTCGCGTTCGTGAAGACGTCGACCGGGTTCGGCCACGGCGGCGCGACGCTCGCCGACGTCGCGCTGATGCGCCGCACGGTCGGACCGACGCTCGGCGTGAAGGCGTCGGGCGGCGTGCGCGACCGCGCGGCCGCGCTCGCGATGCTCGAAGCCGGCGCGACGCGGCTCGGTACGAGCTCGGGAGTGGCGATCGTCAGCGATCAGGCGGGCGGCGGATCGGGGTACTGACGCGCGAACGGCCGGCCTTCGCACGCGTGCATCACGCGTCAAGACTGACCGTCGAAACGCCTCGCGCAGGTTCCGGCCGGACCCGGTCCGACGTCGGACGCACGCCAGGCGACGCTCGGTGCGGCACACGCCATCGACGGCCAGCACGGCGATGCTGCGATCGGTGGTGCACACATCGGCTGCACCACCGCTACGGCGGCGCCGGCCGGGTACTGCGCTCGCCCGGCACGTGGCGGCATCGCGACGTCCACGTTGCCCCGCCCGCGCCATTCACGACCCGATAGCCCTTGTCGCAGAACGCGTCGGGCTGCTCGGCCGTCGGCAACCAACGTAAGGTATCGAACAGAAGCGTCCTTCGCGAAAATACGAAAATCGAAAGATCAGAGGCCGTCTGCATCGCTTCGCGATCCGTGAACTCATCGTCAAGGTTCCAATGCAAGCCAATCTTCGGTCCCGGTTCCATCACGACGGCTTTGCGGTCATCAACGGGCTGATCGACACCGCGGAGATCGAGGACTTGCGCGAAATCGGCCATCGTCTGCTCGGCAGTCGCACGGGCTACGCCCAGGGCCTGATGTTCGATTTCTATCCCGAGTCGAACGGGGGCGATTCCGGGCCTCAACTTCTCCAACTTCACTGGGCGTCCTATTTCGAGCGTCGGCTGGCGAAACTCCGTATCCGCTGCGCCGCGTTCGATATCGCCAAGGCGCTGCTCGGCCCGAATGTTCGTTTTGCCGGCGACAGCTTTTTCCTGAAGCAGTCGCGTACGGACACCGTGACGCCATGGCATCAGGACGACGCGTTTACCGACGCGCGCATCGACCATCGCGAAGTCAACTTCTGGATTCCGTTGCAAGCCGTGTCGGTCGACAACGGGTGCATGCGGTTCATCCCCGGGTCTCATCTGTACGACGTCCTTCCGCACGTACCGCTCGGGGGCGACGTGACCGCCCATGGACTCGAGTGTGTCGGCGGATTCGATCCGGCGCGCGCCGTGACGTGTCCGTTGATGCCGGGAGACTGCACCGTGCATGCGGGGCGCACGCTGCACGCCGCGGGGGCAAACTTCTCGGATCGGCCGCGGTACGCGTATGCGCTCAATTTCCGGTTACCACGACGGTGCTCGAGTACGACGACGAACTTTCCCTGGCACGACACGTGGCGCCCCTCGCGCATCGAGCGCTCCCAGGCGTCCCGGAATCTACGTGGGTGCTGGCCGTCCCTTCTGCACGAACTGTACACGTTCGATTTTCGCAATCCGTTCGAGTGGCGACTCGCGGGCGGCAGGATCGCGCGTTGGCTGAACGCGCCGCGGCAACCGATGCGCGAACCCGAGCCGGAATGAATCGCGGCGGGATCGGTGGAGCGCTGCCCCATCTCCCGTACGCGCGGGTCGGCGGAAATTTTCCATCGATTCCGGCGCGATCCGTCGCACGAGCGTGCATCATGCGGGCGGCGTCCGGCAAATGCACGGCGTTCGGCCAAGGACGCTGGCTCGCCTCTTCCGCACACATGACAACCCCGGCACAATGCCGCCCATGCGCTACGACAATACCTTCGTCTACCCGTCCTCCGGCTTCGCCGGCCGGCTCGCCAACCGGATCGTCGCGAGCGGCCCGCTGCTGCGCGCACGCCGCGCGCTGCTGTCGCGGCTGCCGTTCCTGCAGCTCGCGAGCGACGTCGAGCACGTCGTGTATTGCACGTGGGTCGTCGATGTCGCGGCCGTCGCGCCGCTCGTGCCGCGCGGCGTCACGCTCGCGAGCCGTGGCGGCCGCACGCTGTTCACGACGCTCACCTACCGGCACCGCCACTTCGGCCCGCGGCTCGCCGGCCCGCTGCGGCGCGTGTTTCCGTCGCCGCTGCAAAGCAACTGGCGGCTCTACGTCGACGCGCTGCCGGACGGCGCGCCGGCCGGGCGCACCGTGCTGTTCGTGAAGAACGTGTTCGACCACCCGCTCTATGCGCTCGGCAGCCGGCTGTTCAGCGACGCGCTGCCGTCGCATCTCGCGCGGCCCTTCACGCATGCGGCGCGCGACGGACGCTACGACACGCTGCTGGCCGCGAGCGGCGGCAGCGCACCCGACTTCCGCTGCACGGCCGAAGCGTCGCACGACCGCACGCTGCCCGACGCCTTCGCGCCGTTCTTCGACGACTGGCGCGCGGCGGTCGCCGCGCTGTCGCTGCAGCACGCGGCCGTCGCCCATGTGGCAGACTGCGATCGCCTCGCGCATGCGTCGATCGACCTGCCGATCGACGTCGACGCGGTGCGGCCGCTCAAGACGATCGGCCCCGCAGGCGGCGGCGACTTCCTCGCCCGCATCGGCGCGACCGGCGAGCCGCTGTGCTTCGTCGTGCCGGACGTCGCATTCCGCGTCCTGTCCGAGCGGCTGCTGTAGCGCGCGGCTCAGGCGCGCCGGCGCCCCGGCGGGCGTTCGTCCGCACCGCTTTCGTCCGCGAGCCGTCCCGCGTAATCGCGCGCGAACTGCACCGCGATGCGGCCCGAACGCGCGCCGCGTTCGAGCGCCCACTGCAGCGCGGGCTCGCGGGCGGCGCGAATCTGCGCGTCATCGAAACCGGCCACGCCGAGCCGGCTCTCGACGACGGCCAGGTACTCGTCCTGCGTGAAGCCGTAGAACGTGACCCAGATCCCGAAGCGCTCGGACAGCGAAATCCGCTCCTCGACCGCGTCGCCCGGGTGCAGCTCGCCGTTCTCCGCACGCGTCACGTTCGCGTTGTCGCTCGCCTGCTCGGGCATCAGGTGGCGGCGATTCGACGTCGCGTACACGAGCACGTTCGACAGGTCGCTCGCCACCGAGCCGTCGAGCACCGTCTTGAGCCCCTTGTAGCCGGTCTCGCCGGCCTCGAACGACAGGTCGTCGCAAAACACGAGGTAGCGCTCGGGCCGCGCGCGCACCAGCTCGACGATCGCCGGCAGATCGTTCAGCCCTTCCTTGCTGACCTCGATCAACCGCAGGCCGTGCGCCGCGAACGCATGCAGGCACGCCTTCACGATCGACGACTTGCCGGTACCGCGTGCGCCGGTCAGCAACACGTGATTGGCCGCGAACCCGTGCACGAACTGGCGCGTGTTCCGCTCGACGATCGCCGCCTGCCGGCCGACGTTGCGCAGCGCGTCGAACCCGACGAGCGCGGGCGTGGCGATCGGTTCGAGCGGCGCCGTTCGATGGCCGCCGCCGACACCGCACCAGCGAAACGCAATGGCCGCATCGAAATCGATCGCGGCCGGCTGGCGGATGCCCGCCAACGCCTCGAGCGCGGTCGCGATCCGTTCGAGCTGGCGCGCGAGCGCCGGCGCGGCACCGGGCGCGCGTTCGTCCGGCAGCATGGCCATCAGATCCTGGAGGTCCGCATGCGCGCTCATTGGCGGGCTCCTTGCGATGCACCGGCTTGAAACGGAAACCGCTGCGCGAGCGCGACGCCGAGCAGCGCGACACCGCCGCCGATCAGGTGATACAGCCGCAGCGATTCTCCGAGCAGCACGATCGCGCCGCCGGCCGTCATCACGGGCAGCAGGTTCATGAACATCGCGCAGCGGCTCGGGCCGAGCAGCCGCACGCCCTGCATCCACAGATACGGGAGCACCACCGACGCCAGCACGCCGGCATACAGGATCAGCGGCACGCTCGCGCGCGTCGGCCATGCGGCCTGCGCGGGCAGCCGCAGCAGCATCGGCGCCATGAACACGAGTGCGGCCAGCGCCTGCACGTAAGTCGACTGCCACGCGGGCAGCGCGCCGATGCGCCAGCGCTTGAGCAGCACGCCGTACAGCGCGTACGCGGCCGACGCGGCCAGCATCAGCAGGTCGCCCAGTTGCACGCCGCGCGCGGCGATCGCCGTCGGGTGCCCTTCGGCGATCAGGTAGACGACGCCCGCGAGCGACAGCACGCCGCCGCCGATCATGCCGGCGCCCGGCGGATCGCCGAGCAGCAGCGAGCTCAGCAGCATCGTCATCAGCGGCACGAGCGCGGTGATGATCGCCATGTTGGTCGCGCTGGTCGTTTTCGCGGCCTCGTAGGACAGGCTCTGGAACAGCGCCATCGCGAGAAAGCCGAGCACCGCGAGCTTCGGCAGGTGCGCGACGAGCACCGCGCGATTGCGCCACGCGGGGCGCAGCGTGAAGACGCTCATCAGCGCGACGGCGAGCAGCAACCGGTAGAACGTGATGGCCGACGGGTCGATCGTCGACGCGGACAGCTTCGAGACGACGACGTTGCCGGCCCACAGCGCGATCGCGCAGAAGGGGAGCAGAAAAGGAGACTTGTTCATCGCGTTGGACGGATTAATATCGTGACAGGGAGGCTGGCGTGAATCGGAACGCCATCGTGCCCGCCCGCCCACTGCCTGTCTCACGCCAAAATGTCACGACTTGTCGCCAATCGGACACTCGAGTCCACCCCGCCGTTTGCGCACCTGCGCTACGAATCGACGCCGATGCCCGTGTCGGCGATGGCGGCCACCTACGTGCACGGCACGTCGATCGCGCCGCACCGCCATCGGCGCGCGCAACTGCTCTATGCGATCGAGGGCGTGATGCACGTCGAATCCGAAGGTGCATCGTGGGTCGTGCCGCCGACGCGCGGCGTATGGCTCGAAGCCGGGCTCGACCATACGGTGCAGATGAGCGGCGACGTGCAGATGCGCACGGTGTTCGTCGAGCCGGGCGCGGTCGAGCACCTGCCCGCGCGCAGTTGCGTCGTCGAAGTGCATCCGCTGCTGCGCGAGCTGATTCTCGCCGCGGTCGACGTGCCGCTCGATTACGCGCCGGGCTCGCGCCACGATCACCTGATGCACCTGCTGCTTGCGGAAGTGACCGTCGCGCCGCTGCTGCCGCTGTACCTGCCGTGGCCGCACGACGCGCGCCTGCGGACGATCTGCGACACGCTGGTCGCCACGCCCGACGACCTGCGCACGATCGCCGAGTGGGCCGACCTGCTCGGCCTGTCGGTCCGCACGCTGCATCGCGCGTTCCGGCGCGAGACGGGGCTCAGCTTCCGCCGCTGGCGCGAGCAGGCGCGGCTGCTGCTCGCACTCAAGCGTCTGGCGCACGGCGAAAAAGTGCTGACCGTCGCGATGGATCACGGCTACAGCAGCCAGAGCGCGTTCTCCGCGATGTTCAAGCGGCACTTCGGGATGTCGCCGTCGGCGTTTTACGCGTAACGGCGGCGCTGCCGCTAGCGCGCCGCGAGTGCCGCGATGAAGCATGCGCATGCGGCGGCCGATGCCACCGTGCGCACGTGATTCCACCTCGTCCAGTCGTGCAGGTAGCGCGTCCACAGCGCCGCGCCTTGCGCCGTGGCCGGATCGGCCGCGGCGAGCGCATCGTTGAGCGGCACGTTGACGGCCAGCGTCACCGCGAACATGCCGAACACGTACAGCACGCCGCCGGCGAGCGCCGCCATCGCGCCCGGCGAGTCGCGATCGAACAGCGCGATCACGACGAGCGCGAGCGCCATCAGCGTCGTGACGAGAAACAGCGGCATGAACGGCGAACGCACGATGTCGACGTTGATCGCGTTCATCGCGGCCGCGCCGGCCGGCGGCGCGAGCCGTCCGAGCGACGTCATCACGAACGTCGAGAACGCGAAGTACACGCCGGCCATCAGCCCGCAGCCGATGGCGGAACCCCACAGCAACGCTGACGTCACGAACGCGATCATGGTCAGGCGCTCCATACGCCGGTCGCGGCGACCGCGCGCGCATAGTCGGCGAAATCGCGCGCCGGGCGCCCGAGCGTGGCGTCGACGCCGTGCGTCACCGCGCTGTTGCGCCCGTCGAGCACCCCGTCGAACAGGTCGTCGAGCAACGCGACGACCGGCTCCGGCACGCCGACCTCGCGCAGCCCCGCGACGAACGCATCGTGCGGAATCTCGCGGTAGGCGATCGGCCGCCCGGCGGCCCGCGCGATTTCGCCGACCGCTTCGGCGAACGTCAGTGCACGCGGGCCGGTGACCTCGATCACGCGGCTCGCGAAGCGCGCATCGGTGAGCGCGGCCACGGCAACGTCCGCGATGTCGTCCGCATCGACGAACGGCTCGCGCACCGCGCAGGCGGGCAGCGCGACTTCGCCGGCCAGCACGCCGTCGAGCAGATAGCCTTCGGAGAAGTTCTGGTTGAACCAGCTTGCCCGCACGACACCCCAGCCCACGCCCGACGCCTGCAACGCAGCCTCGGCGGCCTGTGCGCGCGGCTCGCCGCGCCCGGACAGCAGCACCACGCGCTCGACGCCGCGGTCCCGCGCGAGCCGCGCGAATCGGGCGATCGCGTCCACCGCGCCTTCGACGGCCAGATCGGGCTGGTAGGTCACATAGGCGGCCGACACCCCATCGAGCGCGGCCGGCCACGTTTCGGGCGCCGTCCAGTCGAAGCGGACGGCCGACGTGCGCGATACCGGCCGTGTCGCATGGCCGCGCGCACGCAGCCGGGCATCGACGCGGGCGCCCGTCTTGCCCGAACCGCCGACGATGAGGAGGGGAAGTGCCGACATGTGCGTCTCCTTTTGGAAAAACACGAGAATCTCTCGCGTTTCAAAAACACGATAGACTCTCGCATTAGCAACGTCAAGCTTTTCGGGAGGCGGCATGGGCCGACAAAAATCGGGGCAGAGCGACGAGCCCGACGCGGCGGCAGCGGACGCGCCGGCGCGCGCGCGGCTGGTACCGACGCAGCAGCGCAGCCGCGAGCGGTTCGAGCGCATCCTCGCGTGCGCGTCGGAAGTGATGATCGAGAAAGGCTGCGACGCGTTCCGGATGAGCGACATCGTCGAACGCACGGGCATCTCGTTCGGTTCGCTGTACCAGTACTTTCCGGACAAGGCCGCGGTGATCGGCACGCTCGCGGAGCGCTACAACGCCGTCGGCCACGACTGCGTGCGGCGCGACCTCGCGGGAATGAAGACGATCGACGATCTGCACGCCACGCTCGCGCGCATCACGGACAGCTACTACCGGATGTTCGTCGACGAGCCGCTGATGCGCGACATCTGGCGCGCGACGCAGGCCGATCGCGCGCTGCAGGCACTGGATCGCGCGGACGGCGAATTCCTGGCCGGACTGTTCGCGGATGCGCTGGCGGAAGTCGCGCCCGACACGACGCGCGCACAGCGCAGCGCATTCGCGGAACTGATGATGATCCAGATCGCGGCGGCCGTACGCCATGCGATCACGCTGCCGCCGAAGGCGGCGCGGCACATGCTGGCGATGTTCAAGCGCGCGCTGCCGCGCGACCTGTCGGTACTCGACGCGTAATCGCGCCGCGCGCGCCGCACCATGCACGCGGCCGCCCGAAGGCGGCCGCGCGAAGTGGCATGACGCGCCGCTTACTTGCTGTAGTCGTACACGCCGCGCCCGGTCTTGCGCCCGAGCCGCCCGGCCGACACCATCTCGCGCAGCAGCGGGCACGCGCGATACTTCGGATCGCCGAAGTCCTTCACGAACACGTCCATCACCGCGAGGCACACGTCGAGGCCCACGAGGTCGGCCAGCGCGAGCGGCCCGATCGGGTGGTTCGCGCCGAGCTTCATCCCCGCGTCGATCTCCTCGGCCGACGCGATGCCTTCGGCCAGCACGAAGAACGCTTCGTTGATCATCGGCACCAGGATCCGGTTCACGACGAAGCCCGGCGAATTGCGCACGCCGATCGGCGACTTGTCGAAACGCTCGGTCAGCGCACGCACGGCCGACGCGGTCGCATCGCTCGTCTGCAGCCCGCGGATGATCTCGACGAGCGGCATCAGCGGCACCGGGTTGAAGAAATGCATGCCGAGAAAACGCGACGGATCGGCGAGCGGCGCCGCGAGCGCGGTGATCGAGATCGACGACGTGTTGGTCGCGATGATCGCGTCCGGGCGTGCGACGGCCTCGATCTGCTTCAGGATGCGGCCTTTCAGCTCGACGTTCTCGGTCGCGGCTTCGATCACGATGTCGACCGCGGCGAGCTTCGCGTAGTCGGTCGACGTCGTGATGCGCGCGAGCGCCGCATCGCGTGCGGCCGCGTCGAGCTTGTCCTTCGACACGAGCCGCTCGAGGCTGCCCTTCAGCGTCGCGAGGCCCTTGTCGAGCGCGGCGTCGCTGACGTCGATCATCACGACGTTCAGTCCTGCAACGGCCGCCGTTTGCGCAATGCCGTTACCCATGGTTCCGGCGCCCACGACGCCGACGGTTTCGATGGCCATGAAATGTCCTGTGTGTTCGGATGCTGAGCGGTCGATTATCAGATGTTCTCGAAGATCGCCGCAATCCCCTGGCCGCCGCCGATGCACATCGTCACGAGCGCGTAACGCCCGCCGATGCGCTTCAGCTCGTACAGCGCCTTCACCGTGATCAGCGCGCCGGTCGCACCGATCGGGTGACCGAGCGAGATGCCCGAGCCGTTCGGGTTGACCTTGGCCGGATCGAGGCCGAGCGCCTGCGTGACCGCGCACGCCTGGGCCGCGAATGCCTCGTTGGCTTCGATCACGTCGAGATCGCTGATCTTCAGGCCCGCGCGTTCGAGCGCCTTCTGCGTGGCCGGCACCGGGCCGATACCCATGTACGCCGGATCGACGCCCGCGTGCGCATACGCGACGAGGCGCGCGAGCGGCTTCACGCCCTGCGCGCGCGCGGCGTCCGCGCTCATCATCAGCACGGCGGCCGCGGCATCGTTGATGCCCGACGCGTTGCCGGCCGTCACGGTGCCGTTCTCCTTCGCGAACACCGGCTTGAGCTTCGTGAAATCGTCCGCGCTCGCGTCGTGACGCACGTGCTCGTCGGTGTCGAACGCGACTTCGCCCTTCTTGGTGCGGATCGAGATCGGCAGGATCTGGTCCTTGAAGCGCCCTTCCGCGATCGCGCGCGCCGCGCGACGATGCGATTCGAGCGCCAGCGCGTCCTGCGCTTCACGCGAGATGTCGTATTTCTTCGCGACGTTCTCGGCCGTCACGCCCATGTGGATCGTCTGGAACGGGTCGTGCAGCGCGCCGAGCATCATGTCGACGAGCTTGCCGTCGCCCATGCGCTGGCCGAAGCGCGCGGCCGGCACGGTGTACGGCGCGCGGCTCATGCTCTCCGAGCCGCCGCCGATCGCGACGTCGGCATCGCCGAGCATGATCGTCTGCGCGGCCGACACGATCGCCTGCAGGCCCGAGCCGCACAGGCGGTTCACGGTCAACGCCGGCGTGTGCTGCGCGACGCCGCCGTTGATCGCCGCGACGCGCGCGAGATACATGTCCTTCGGCTCGGTGTTCACGACGTGGCCGAACACGACGTGCCCGACCGCGTCGCCCGGCACGTTCGCGCGCGACAGCACTTCGGCGACCACCTTCGCGCCGAGGTCGGTCGGCGAGAAATCCTTCAGGCTGCCGCCGAAATCACCGATCGCGGTACGGACACCGCTCACCACCACGACTTCCTTCGCTGCATTGCTCATCGTCTCACTCCGGTTCGTTCGCGCCCGCGGGGCGCGGGGATGCGTTGCGTTACATGTTCGGGTAATTCGGCCCACCGCCGCCTTCCGGCGTGACCCACACGATGTTCTGCGTCGGGTCCTTGATGTCGCAGGTCTTGCAGTGCACGCAGTTCTGCGCGTTGATCACGAGGCGCTCGCTGCCGTCGTCGTTCTTCACGAACTCGTACACCGCCGCCGGGCAAAAGCGTGCCTCCGGCCCCGCGTAGGTACGCAGGTTCACGTTCACCGGCACGCTCGCATCCTTCAGCGTCAGGTGCGCCGGCTGGTTCTCCTCGTGGTTCGTGTTCGAGATGAACACCGACGACAGCCGATCGAACGTCAGCTTGCCGTCCGGCTTCGGATACGCGATCGGCTCGCACTGCGACGCCGGCTTCAGCATCTCGTGGTCCGCATGCTGGTGATGCAGCGTCCACGGCACGTTGCCGCCCATCACCTTCTGCTCGAGCCCGACCATCAGCGTGCCCAGATACAGGCCCTTGGCCATCCACTGCTTGAAGTTGCGCGCGCGGTACAGCTCCGTGTACAGCCACGATTGCTTGAACGCATCCGGGTACGCGGTGAGCTCGTCCGACTGACGGCCGGCTTGCACCGCGTCGAATGCCGCATCGGCCGCCAGCATGCCGGTCTTGATCGCCGCGTGGCTGCCCTTGATCCGCGACGCGTTCAGGAAACCCGCGTCGTCGCCGATCAGCGCGCCGCCCGGGAACACCGTCTTCGGCAGCGACAGCAGGCCGCCGGCCGTGATCGCCCGCGCGCCGTACGACACGCGCTTGCCGCCCTCGAGGAATGCGCGGATCGACGGGTGCGTCTTGTAGCGCTGGAATTCCTCGAACGGCGACAGGTACGGGTTCGTGTAGCCCAGGCCCACCACGAAGCCGACCACGACCTGGTTGTTGTCCATGTGATACAGGAACGAGCCGCCGTACGTATCGGACTTCAGCGGCCAGCCGGCCGTGTGGATCACGAGGCCCGGCTTGTGCTTGGCCGGATCGATTTCCCACAGTTCCTTGATGCCGATCCCGTACGCCTGCGGATCTGCGTTCGCGTCGAGCTTGAATTTCGAGATCAGCTGCCGGCCGAGATGGCCGCGGCAGCCTTCGGCGAACAGCGTGTACTTCGCGTGCAGCTCCATGCCGAGCTGGAAGTTCTCGGTCGGTTCGCCGTCCTTGCCCACGCCCATGTTGCCGGTCGCGACGCCTTTGACCGAGCCGTCGTCGTTGTAGAGAATCTCCGCGGCGGGGAAGCCGGGGAAAATCTCGACGCCCAAGGCTTCCGCCTGCTGGCCCAGCCAGCGCGTGACGTTGCCCAGCGAAATCACGTAGTTGCCGTGATTCTTGAAGTTGTCGGGCAGCGCCCAGTTCGGCGTCGTGACCGCGCTCTTCTCGGACAGGAACAGGAAGCGGTCTTCCGTCACCTCGACGTCGAGCGGCGCGCCGCGCTCCTTCCAGTCGGGAAACAGCTCGGTGATCGCGCGCGGGTCCATCACCGCGCCCGACAGGATGTGCGCGCCGATCTCGGAACCCTTCTCGAGCACGCACACGCCGATCTCGGCGCCTTTCTCGGCGGCCAGCTGCTTGAGCCGGATCGCCGCCGACAGCCCGGCGGGGCCGCCGCCGACGATCACGACGTCGTATTCCATCGATTCGCGCGGGCCGTATTGCGCGAGCAAGTCCTGTGTGGTCAAAATCCTGTCTCCTGCTGCGTCCCGACCGTCAGTGGGTCAGAACTGGTCTTCCGTCAACGCGAGCACGCTCTCGTTGCCCTTCGCGCCGACGATCGACGCTTCGAGCGCACCCGCCTGTACCAGCACGTGCTCCGCATAGCATTGCGCGATCGCGATCTTCGCGTCGAAGAACGCCGGGTCGCTCGCACGGTTCGCGTGCGCAGCCACCAGCGCGCGCGCCATCTGCCAGCCGCACAGCACCACACCCGCCAGCTTCAGGTACGGCACGCTGCCCGCGAACACCGCGTTCGGGTCCTGCTTCACGTTCGCGAGCACGTAGTCCACCACCGCCGCCAGCGAGCGCGCGCCCTTCTCCAGCTGCGCCTTCATCGACGCGGCCGCCGCACCGTCCAGCTTGCCGAGCGCCGTCACCGTGTCGCCGATTTCCGCGAGCAGCGCCTTCGCCACCGCGCCGCCGTCGCGCAGCGTCTTGCGGCCCACCAGGTCGTTCGCCTGGATCGCCGTCGTCCCTTCGTAGATCGCCAGGATCCGCGCATCGCGGTAGTACTGCGCCGCGCCCGTCTCCTCGATGAAACCCATCCCGCCGTGCACCTGCACGCCCAGGCTCGCGACGTCGTTCACCATCTCCGTGCTCCAGCCCTTCACGACCGGCACCAGATACTCGTAGATTGCCTGATGACGCGCGCGCGTCGCCTCGTCCGAATGGCGGTGGGCAATGTCGCTGTGCGCGGCAGCCACATAGGCCAGCGCCCGCGCGCCTTCGGTCAGCGCACGCATCGTGCCCAGCATCCGGCGCACGTCCGGGTGATGGATGATCGTCACCGACTGCCTGGCCGAGCCGTCCACCGGGCGGCTTTGCACGCGTTCCTTCGCGAATTCGGCCGCCTTCTGGTACGCGCGGTCGGCCACGCCGATCCCCTGCATCCCGACCCCGAAGCGCGCCGCGTTCATCATGATGAACATGTATTCGAGGCCGCGGTTCTCCTCGCCCACCAGATAGCCGATCGCGCCGCCGTGATCGCCATACTGCAGCACCGCCGTCGGGCTCGCCTTGATCCCGAGCTTGTGCTCGATCGACACGCAGTGCACGTCGTTGCGCGCACCGAGCGAGCCGTCGTCGTTGACCATGAACTTCGGCACGATGAACAGCGAGATGCCCTTCACGCCTTCCGGCGCGTTCGGCGTGCGCGCGAGCACCAGGTGGACGATGTTGTCCGCCATGTCGTGCTCGCCCCACGTGATGAAGATCTTGGTGCCGAACACCTTGTAGGTGCCGTCGCCCTGCGGCTCGGCGCGCGAGCGCACCAGCGCGAGGTCGGAGCCCGCCTGCGGCTCGGTCAGGTTCATCGTGCCGGTCCATTCGCCCGAGATCAGCTTCGGCACGTAGCGCTGCTTCTGCTCGTCGGTGCCGGCCGTCAGCAGCGCCTCGATCGCGCCGTCGGTGAGCAGCGGACACAGCGCGAACGACAGGTTCGACGCGTTCAGCATCTCGATGCACGGCGTCGCGATCAGCTTCGGCAGCCCCTGGCCGTCGTACTCGGCCGGATGCTGCAGCCCCTGCCAGCCGCCTTCGACGAACTGGCGGAACGCTTCGCCGAAGCCCGGCGTCGCGGTCACGACACCGTCCTTCCAGCTGCTCGGATTGCGGTCGCCTTCGACGTTCAGCGGCGCCAGTACCTCGCCGCAGAATTTCGCGGACTCGTCGAGCACGGCCTGCGCCGTGTCGTAACCCGCATCCTCGAAGCCCGGCAACTGCGCGACGGCGTCGATGCCCGCGAGTTCCTTCAGCACGAACAGCATGTCCTTGACGGGGGCGTTATAGCTCATGGTCGATGTTCCAATCAGGCGGTGAATAGGGCGCGACGCGGGCCCGGTACGGCAAAACCGGCCAGCGCCGCGACGTGATGGGCCATCCTAACGCCGGGACTCCCGATTCCGATTGTCATATCCGGCCCACATGGTGACAAAACCGGCCACGTCGCGCGCCGGCGGCGGCCGTCGCATCTGGCCGCGAAAGCCCGTCTGGCGGGCGTCAGCGCCCGTCCGGCTGCCGTTCCGGCCGGGTGGCGAAATAGTGCGCGGGCGAATCGCCGAGCGCCTTTCGGAACATCGCGATGAAGTTGCTGGGCGATGCGTAACCCAGCAGGTCCGACACCTCGGCCACCGGACAGCCGCGGGCGAGCAGGTCGAGGCCGCGCGCGAGCCGGGCCTGCTGGCGCCATTGCGCGAAGCTCAACCCGGTTTCGGCCGACATGAGCCGCCGCAACGTGCGCGGCGACATCGCACCGAACGCCGCCCATGCGTCGAGCGTGCGCCGGCTGCCGGGATCGTCGAGAAGCGCCCGTGCCACCCGCGCGAGCCGCGGATCGGCGGGCATCGGCACGTGCAACGCCTCGCGCGGCGTGCGACGGATTTCGTCGTGGATGACCGCAGCCATCCTCGCGTGCTCCGGCGCCAGCGGCGCGTGCTTGTCCCATTCGATCGCACGATGCGCGAGCGAGCGCAGCACCGCGCTGATGCCGATCACGCACGGTTCGTCCGGCAGGCCCGCGCAGAACGGCGGCGCGGCCAGCAGCACCCAGCCGCCGGGCGCGCCGCTCACCCGCACCTTGTGCGGCATGCCGGGCGGCACCCAGCCCGCACGATGCGGCGGCAGCAGCCACGCACCGCGCGGCGTATGAACGTGGATCAACCCCGCCTCGACACACAGCACCTGACCGCGCGCATGCGCGTGCCAGTCATAGTCGCGTGTGCCGAGCCGATACGCGCTGGCCGGATCGTCATTGCCGCGCAGCGCGATCAGCGCGGGGCCGTCCAGCCATTCGCTGTAGTCGGGAAGCGCCAGGTCGGCGGCGGTACGGTTATCCATATTGGCCAGTCTACGGCATTGAACGGCCAGATGCCGTTATCCGCCCACCCGTGACGCACGGAACAATGCATGCCGGACCGCGCACCCCGCGCGGCTAACGGAGAGCGTTCCATGCACGACATTCACGTCGCCATCGTCGGTGCAGGTCTCGGCGGCCTGGCCCTCGCCCAGGCCTTGAAACAGGCCGGCATCGCGTTCGATGTCTACGAGCGCGACGCGGCCATCGACAGCCGGAGGCAGGGCTACCGCATCCGGATCGACGCGACCGGCCAGCGCGCGCTGGCGGCCTGCCTGCCGGCCGGGCCGGCGGCATTGTTCCGGGCATCGGCGTCGCAGGGCACCGGCGCCGTGCGGCTCGCGACGCCCCGGCTCACGCCCGCCCACGGACATGCGCCCGCCGGCTGGCACACCGCACCGGACACGGCGGACCTGAGCGTGAACCGGCTGACCCTGCGGGAGATCCTGATGGCCGGCATCGAGGATCGCGTGCATGTCGGCCACGCGGTCGACCGCTATCGAGTACTGCCCGACGGCCGCGCACACGTGACGTTCGCGAGCGGCACGTCGGGGTCCGTCACGTGCGACGTGCTGGTCGGCGCGGACGGCATCCATTCGACCCTCCGCGCGCAGCTCGTTCCGGCGGCCGCGCCGGTCAGGACCGGCGCCCTGTGCGTCTACGGCAGGACCCGGCTGCCGACCGACGATCCCGCGTTCCCCGAAGCCGCCGGGTTGCGCGCCGCCACCACGGTGATCGTGGCCGACGGGTGCGCGGCGGTCCTCGAGGACATGCGGTTCCGCACCGACCTGCGGGCGCTCGCGGCCCATGCGCTGCCGTGCAGCCGGTTCACGCCGCCGGACGACTATTTCTACTGGGCCGCGATCGGACCGTCGAGCCGCTTCGGGCTGGATGACGCCGACCCGACGGCTGCGCTCGCGGCGCGAATCCCGGCCGCGCTCCGGCATGTCGTGCGGGACTGGCACCCGGTGCTGCGCCGTTTGCTGCTCGACACACCGTCCGACGCCGTCACCGCGCTGCCCGTGCGTCGCGGACGCCCCGACGTAGCGCTGCCGGCCGGCCCGGTCACGCTACTGGGCGACGCGATCCATGCCATGAGTCCCGCCGGCGGCGCGGGCGCCAATACGGCGCTCAGGGATGCCGCCGCGCTGGCGGCGCGGCTGGCCGGGCAGACCGCCAACGATGGCGATATCCGGCACGCGCTGACGCGATATGCGGAAGACATGCGCGTGTGGGCGACCGACGCGGTGATCGCGTCCGATCGCGCGGCCGCGCGGCTGTTTGCCGGGAATTGAGCGGAATGTGTCCGTCGATCGGAAATCCAGATCGCCGATTGCGGCGACGCACGCCGAAGGAAACGATCGGCCGAGTGCGCGCCTGCACGGCCCGAGCGGTGAAGGTCGCCGGTTATGGGAATGTCTGCCGAAAACCGGCCGTGGAAACCGCAAAAGGAGCCGGTTATGGGATTCAATCCGCGAACCCGCGCATCCGCGCCACTCAGCGTCGCGCCCGCGTCACGCCCGCCGCCGATACGTCCCCGGCGTACTCCCGGTCCAGTGCCGGAACGCGCGATGAAACGCGCTCGGATCGTCGAAGCCGATATCGGCGCCGATCGCCGCGATCGTGTCGGGCGTATCGGTCAGCCGCTGGATCGCGATATCGCGCCGCAGCTCGTCCTTCAGCACCTGGAACGTCGTCCCTTCCGCCGCCAGGTGACGGCTCAGCGTCCGCACCGAACAATGCAGATGCTCGGCCGCCTGGTCGATCACGGGCAGATCCGGCAGCGCCGCCGACAGGTATTGCCGCACGCGATGGCACACGAGCTGTTCGCTGAACGATTCGAAGATCCAGTCGCCGGGCGCGCGCGCGAGGAACTTGCGCAGGTTGCGCTTGCTCTGCCGGATCGGCGCGTCGAGGTAGTCGGCGCTGAAGCGCATCAGCGTGCGCTCGCAGTCGAACTGCACGGCGCCGGTGAAGAAGTACAGGTGATCGACCGCATGGCGCGGCCGCGGGCACGCGAACTCGATCTGCAGCAGCGGAATCTTCTGCCCGATCAGCCACGAGCACACGCCGTGCACGAGCTTGAGCATCAGCTCCTGGCCGAGCGCGCCGATCGGCCCGATGGCGTCGTTCGGACGCAGCAGCACCTGCGCGACGAGATCGTCGCGCTTCGATTCGACGAAGAAGTCGTCGAGCAGGATATGGAAAAATTGGCCGAAACGGTGCAGCGCCGTTTCGAGATTGCGCGCGTCGAGCAGGCTCAGGCACAGGTACTTCAGCGTGCCGCCGCGCAACGGGCGCGAGAAGATGCCGGGCATCTCGTCGTCGAGGTCGATCGCGAGCGTGCGGTACAGCGTCGAGAACTGCTCCTCCGTCACGCGCGCGTGCGGCTCGCCGAGCAGCTCGATCGGAATACCGGCGCCGCGCAGGTAGCGCTCGACCACGTCGCGCTGCACGCCCGCGCTCGCGAGAAAGCCGTTGACGAGCGAGATCGGCACCGTCGCGCTCGGCGACGGCAGCGCACGCCCGGGCCGGGCGGAAAGTGAATCTGAGCCGGTCATCGCGTCCCCGTCGATCGAACCGACCGCATTGTACTTGAGCGGCCCGCGCGCGCCCTTCGGCGTGGCCGGCGCACCGGGCCGCGCGGCGCGTCGTGCCCATCAGTCGGTGCGGCTGAGTTCCCGGCGCAGGATCTTGCCGACCGTCGACTTCGGCAGCCGCTCGACGAAACGGACGAGCTTCGGCACCTTGTACGCGGCCAGGCTCGCGCGGCAATGCGCGACGAGTTGCGCCTCCGTCACGTCGGCGTCCGCCGCGAGCACCACGAACAGCTTGACGGCCTCGCCCGTGCGCGGGTCCGGCACGCCGATGCACGCGCATTCGGCGACGCCCGGCAGCGCGGTCGCGACCGCTTCCACCTCGTTCGGGTACACGTTGAAACCGGACACGATGATCATGTCCTTCTTGCGGTCGACGATCCGCAGGAAGCCGGCCGCGTCGAACACGCCGACGTCGCCGGTACGGAAATAGCCGTCCGCGGTGAACGCGGCCGCGTTCGCGTCCGGCTTCTGCCAGTAGCCGCTCATCACCTGCGGCCCCTTCACGCAGATCTCGCCCGCCTCGCCGATCGCCACCTCGCGATCCTGGTCGTCGAGCAGCTTCACGTCGGTCGACGGCAGCGGCAGGCCGGTGGTGCCCGTGAACCGATCGATCGACTGCGGGTTGAACGACACGACCGGCGACGTTTCCGACAGCCCGTAGCCTTCGCGGATGAAATTGCCCGTCACCGCCTTCCAGCGCGACGAGATCACGTCGATCACCGCCGCCCCGCCGCCGGCCGACAGCTTCAGCCGCGACCAGTCGACCTCCTTCAGGCGCGGATGGCCGGCGAGCCCCGCGTACAGCGTGTTCACGCCGACGAACACCGTCGGCCGCGCGGTCTTCAGCACGTCGATGAACCCGTCCATGTCGCGCGGGTTCGCGATCAGCCAGTTCTGCGCGCCGATCGCGAAGTAGGACAGGAAGTTCACCGTCAGCGCGAAGATGTGATACAGCGGGATCGCCGTGACGACGACTTCCTCGCCCGGCCGGCGCGCATCCGGCACGATCGCCGCGAACTGCGCGATGTTCGCGACGAGGTTGCGATGCGACAGCGCCGCGCCCTTCGACAGGCCGGTCGTGCCGCCCGTGTATTGCAGCAGCAACAGGTCCGCGCCGCTCAGCGCCACCGGCTCGCACGCGAGCGATTCGCCGGCGGCGATCGCCTGCGCGAGCGCGGTCGAACCGGGCGGCAGCGCGTCGCAGGTGCCGGCCGGCGCATCGACGACGCCGAGATCCTCGCGCCCCACGCTCAGCACGGTGCGCACGCGCGTGCCGCCGACCACGTCCGCGAACGTGCCTATCGACCCGCCGCAGACGATCGCCACCTCGACTCCCGCGTCGTTGAGCTGATGCTCGAGTTCGCGCGCGGTGTAGTGCGGATTCACGTTGACCTGGATCGCGCCGATCCTCGCGACGGCGACGAACACGACCGGGAACGCGAGCACGTTGGGCAGCATCACCGCCACGCGATCGCCCTTGCGCACGCCGACGACCTGCTGCAGATACGCGGCCAGCGCGGTCGACAGGCGCTCGACGTCGGCATAGGTGAGCGTGCGGCCGAACGCATGGAACGCCGGACGGTCGGCGAAGCGGCGCATCGCGTCGTCCAGCAGCGCGCTGACGGAAGGATGGCGATCGGCGTCGATCTCGGCGGGGATCGAGCCATACGACCCGGTCCAGTGTCTCTTCGTCATGTCTCACTCCTCTTTGGACGGCACGCCAGCATGCGTACCGTTCGCACGGGGCCTGCACGCCGGAGGGACGCGGGCCGCCGCCTGACCGGCGACTATCGCCCGCGCGACGCGCTTTGCAAATGATCCGGGCGGCCGAAAACATGATCGAAACGGACATGCGTGCTCGCTCCCTGTCCAGGCAACTCGGCCGCGCGCATATTCCCCGGCGCGAATTGCAAAGCAGCAAGCGGCATGGCGCGGCGTGTCGCCGTTCTTCATAATCGACGACCGTCCCTCATCCGCCGAGACCATGCAGCCGCTCACCCTGGCCCCCGCCGACACCTTCTCGTCCGTTCGCTTCCTGCTGACCGACATGGACGAGACCCTCACGCATCGCGGCCGCCTCGCCGCACAGACCTATGCGGCGCTCGAGCGGCTGCAAGCGCGCGGCATCCGCGTGATCCCGGTCACCGCCGCGCCGGCCGGCTGGTGTGACCAGATGGCGCGGATGTGGCCGGTCGACGGCGTGATCGCGGAGAACGGCGGACTCTTCATCCGGCGCAGCCCGGACGGGCACGGCGCCGAACGCCGCTATTGGCATGCGGACGATGCGCTCGACGGCGCACGCGACGCGCTCCGGCGCATCGCGCAGCATGTCGCGACGGCGGTCCCGCCCGCCGCGCGGACGACCAGGACTTCCGGCTGACGTCGCTCGCGTACGCACGCACCGGCGGCGACCAGGACGACCGGATACTCGACGCGCTGATCGAGGCCGGTGCCGACGCAACCATCAACAATCTGTGGGTGATCGGCTGGGTCGGCGGGTACGACAAGCTGTCGATGTCGCTGCGCGTGCTGGCGGATACGTTCGGCGTCGATGCCGGCGCCGCGCCCGGGTGCGTCGCCTATTCGGGCGATTCCACGAACGACGCGCCGATGTTCGGCTATTTCACACATACGGCCGGCATGAGCACCGTTATCGAGTATCTGCCGCAGTTGCCCGCGCTGCCGCGATGGATCACGCAAGGCCCGGGCGGCCTCGGCTTCGTCGAGTTCGTCGACGCGATCCTGCGCGCGCAGCCCGGCGATCGGGGCTGACTACCCGCGCGGCGGGGTGGCGCCGGCGTATATCAGGGTGAACCCGGTGGCGGATGGGATCGTTCCCGCGCAGAATTGCGTGCCGTCAACGATATCGATTCGGACGCAGGATCCCGTCATGCTGCGCAGTGCGCTCTTGAAACCGACCGACGCCCGTCCCGCCCGGCTGCCGGACGCCGCTTCCGCGCACGCGTTGCGCGAGCAGCGCTTCACGCCGGCCAAGCTGGCCGTGCTGGTCGACGTGGCCGCGCAAGCCGGCCTCGATCCGGCCGCCGTGCTCGCCGGCACCGGCCTCGCGCCGGCCGACGTCGCGGACCCGTTCACGCTCACGTCGCCGCTGCAGTTCCTGACGGCCGCGCGCAACGCGGTCGCCCGCTACGACGGCCCCGACCTCGGCGTGCGCGTCGGCCGCCGGCTGCGCGCGTCGAGCTACGGGATGTACGGCTACGCGATGCTGTGCTCGGAATCGCTCGCGCACGCGTTCGATTCCGCCGTCAAATATCACCGGCTCGCGAACGGCATGCTGCCGATCCGCTGGGTCGAACAAGGCGATACCGCGTCGTGGCTGTTTCCGGACCGCCACGAAGTCGCGCTGCCCGATCTCGACGAGCCGCTGTACCGTTTCCTGATCGACATGCAGTTCGCACTGCACGTGACGATCATCAAGGACGTGATGGGCGGATGGTGCGTGCCGGCGCGCGCGCAGTTCGCGCAGCCGCAGCCGCCGCACTGTGCGCTGCTGGCCGACGCGCTCGAATGCCCGATCGCGTTCGACCAGCCGCACCACGTGCTCAGCTATCCGGCGGCCTGGCTCACGCGCGCGCCGCAGCTCGCGAATCCGATCACCGCCGCGCAGGTGTCGTCGCACTGCGCGAGCCTGCTCGACGAAATGCGCAGCCAGGCCGGCGTCACGCGGCGCGTATACCAGGAACTCACGCGCACGCCCGGGCAGTTTCCGGACATCGACGCGATCGCCGAGATCCTGTGCATGACCTCGCGCACGCTGCGCCGCAAGCTCGAAGCCGAAGGCACGTCGTACAGCGAACTGCTGACGAGCGTGCGCAAGGCGCTCGCGATCGACTACCTCAGCACGACCACGCTCAGCACCGAGGACATCGCGCTGACGCTCGGCTTCAGCGATGCGGTGGGATTTCGCCACGCGTTCAAGCGCTGGACCGGCACGACGCCGAGCGACGTGCGACGCAAGCGCGGCGGCTGACGCCGCCGATCGAAGCTCAGCGTGCGTCGCCCGCCGCCGACGACGCGACCGCCAGCGCGAACTCGAACACCGCGCCGCGCCCGGCCCGGTCGACGAGCCGGATGTCGCTGCCGTTGAGCGCCAGCATCCGGTGCACGATCAACAGGCCGAGCCCGCCGCTCGTCGCGGTGCCGCCGCTCATCGGCCGCTGCGGCCGCTGGAACAGCCCTTCGCGCCGCGCCGCCGGAATCCCTGCCCCGGTATCCGACACGGTCACGACCACGCGGTCGCCGTGCGGCGCCAGCGCGATCTCGACCTCGCCGTGCGCGGGCGTGTGCCGCAGCGCGTTGTCGAGCAGGTTGGTCAGCACGCGCTCGATCATCCCGAGATCGGCCGACACGACCGGCACGCGCGGCGGAATCCGCGCATGCAGCGCGACGCCGCGCGATTGCGCGCTCAGCTCGAACTTCTGGAATACGTCCTGCACGAGATCGACCAGCGAGAACGGCTCGCGCTCGGCCTGCACGCCGCCCGATTCGAGCCGCGCGAGCTCGAACAGCGCCTGCGCGAGCCGCCCGACCTTCGCGCTCTGCGCGAGCGCGATCGACAGGTAGCGCCGCCGTTCGGGCTCGGCCAGCGTGTCGGCCTTCAGCGACAGCGTCTCCAGATAGCCGTGCAGCGACGTGAGCGGCGTGCGCAGGTCGTGCGAGATGTTCGTGATCAGTTCGCGCCGCTGCTGGTCCTGGCGCGTCAATGCGCGCCACTGGTCGCCGATCCGGTCGGCCATCTGCGCGAACGCGGATTCGAGCACCGCGATGTCGTCGCCACGACGGCCCGGCGGCAAACGCAGCACCGGCGGCTGCACATCAGCCGCGCCCGGCGCGCCGGGCGCACCGTTCGCGTCGAAGTCGCGCATCGCGGCCGTCAGCCGGCGCAGCGGGCGCGTGATGAAGCTGAATGCGGTAAGGCCCGCGAGCAGACCGAGCAGCGCGACGATCGCCATCGACCACAGCGTCGTGCGCAGCACGTTGCCGGCGTCGACGCGCGCGGCGAGCCGGTCGTGCGCCTCGCCGAGCAGCACCACGTAGATGTAGCCCGACGGCGGCTGCCCGGGCCGCTGCAGCGGCGCGGCGCTGAACACCTTGCGCGCGTCCGGGCTGCGCGGATCGTCGCCGAGGATCGGCAGCGGCTGGCCCGCGATGAAGCGCTGCACGGGCGCGAGATCGACGCGGTCGCGCTTCACGTGGCCGGGTGGCGCATCGTCGCCCTTGATGCGCCCCGCGTTGTCGAGCAGGTACACCTCGACGCTCGGGTTCACGCCCATCAACTGGCCGAACAACGTGCGCACGGCGTCGGAGCGCAATCCGTTCGCGTCCATCAGCGGCGCGCTGCCGGCGATGTTGGTGGCCAGGTCGCGCGACAGCGCCTGCACGACTTCCTTCTCGCGCATGTCGTTCGCGCGGATCTGCAGCCATGCCGACGCACCCGAGCACGCGAGCAGCAGGATCGAGAACACGAGCGACAGCCGCCGGGTGAGCGTGAGCTTCATCATGCGTCCCGCTGACCCGGCGCGGCGAGCTTGTAGCCGCGCCCCCACACGGTGAGGATTCGCACGGGCTCGGCCGGATCGGCCTCGATCTTCGCGCGCAGCCGGTTGATGTGGGTGTTGACCGTATGTTCGTAGCCTTCGTGCTGATAGCCCCACACCGCATTGAGCAGGTCCATCCGCGAGAACACCTTGCCCGGATGCCGCGCGAAGAAATACAGCAGGTCGAATTCGCGCGGCGTGAGGTCGATGCGTGCGCCGTCGACGCTCGCTTCGCGCGCGATCGGGTCGATCGCCAGCCCGGCGACGTCGAGCGTGCCCGCGTCGAGCCGCGAATCGCGCGCGAGCGCATCGACGCGCCGCAGCAGCGCCTTCACGCGCGCGACGAGTTCGAGCACCGAGAACGGCTTCGCGAGGTAGTCGTCGGCCCCGAGTTCGAGGCCGAGGATCCGGTGCACCTCGCTCGATCGCGCGCTCGTGATGATGATCGGCGTGTAGCGCGTCATCGCGCGCGCCCGCCGGCAGATCTCGAGGCCGTCGACGCCCGGCAGCATCAGGTCCAGGATCAGCGCGTCCCAGCCGCCCTGTTCGAGCAGGCGCAGCCCTTCGGCGCCGTCCGCGCTGTGCACGACTTCGTAGCGCTCGTCGCGCAGGTGCAGGCTGAGCACGTCGGCGATGTCGGCGTCGTCCTCGACGATCAGGATACGTTTCGGTTGGTCCATGGCGGTGGGCGGCGGCACGTCGGAGCGGGGCTCGGTCACGGTTGTCGGGCGGCGATCGGAGCCGGCGCGAAGCACGGCGGAAGGCCGCGCTGCCGTCATTGTGCAAAATTTTGCGGCGGCAAGGGATCACATTTCGTTTATGTTTGCGCCGCGCGTGCGCCGTCAGCCCACGCCGTCAAGGGCGGGCGCGGCAATCTGGCCCCTGAAACGCGATGTCGGACACGCCGGGCGGCACGCTCGATCGACAGCGAAAGGTTCGCCAGCCGACGGATCGGCGCCGCCCGTCCCTCGACCTCTCGATTCCCGCGGCACGATCCGGGCATGGGCCGCCCGCGACGCGCCTGCGTTCCGCGTCGCGCATGAGCTTCGTGAGTTCGCGCAATCGCTCGGAAGAAATTTCGTCGCGTTCCATCCCTTCGCGGCCGTCCACCCCGGCGCGACTCCCGAACGTCGAGCGACGCGGTCCGGTCGACGCAATGTCGGACGCCATCCCATCCACGATCGACTTCAAATTCGATGTCGAAGGAGAAGCGTTGTCGATGCCGTCCGTTTGCATCCGTGCGATCCACTCGATCGTCATCGCATCGTCTTCGCTCACGCCTTCCATGCGAAAAATGCCGGGCGCACTTGGCGAGCGATCGGCTCGGCGCAGCACCGTACGCAGGAATCCCTTCGCGAATCCTATGCGGCTGAATTGCCAGTCGGCATCATGCTCGACAAGGTCATCGTTGACGGTCTGCTGCATCGAGATGTGGTCGGTGTATCCCGCATAGCCTTTCGGCTCGCCGGGAAAGTACTGAAAATCCAGCGATGGCGATGCGTCCGGCCGCGGTACGCGTGGTGCCGCCTGCTTTTGCCTGCTGTTGTTCACTGCCGCCACGAACGCCAGCAGACCGGCGCACGCGCCGACCAGGATGGCAAGGACCGTCTGCTTCATCGTTCGTCGGACGCGCTAGCGGCAGGTGTCGTTGCCGGGCGTTTCCGGGGCCGCGATCAGGCGCGGGTCCAGTTCGGTCAAACCGTCTTCGAGTCATGTCCGTGCCCGCCGTCGAAGGACGCTGCCAACGTCAGCGGTCGGCGCGACACAGGCGCTGCCGTCGCCGAAGGTGCATGCGTGCGTCGATGCGATGAGCGCGAGGCTCGGGGAAATGCGGCCGGCCGCACCGCCAAGGACGACGCGGCCGTAACGCTTCGCAGGCCGAAGCATCCGGCCCGCGGGGCCGTCAGCGATGCGCGTCACCTGCGAGCCGCGCGTGCAAGGCCTCGATCGACGTTGCGACGAACGACGAGAACGCGCGAATCCGCGCGGTGTCGCGCAGGTCCGGATGAGTCAGCAGCCACAGGTCGGTCGCCAGTTCGTCGATCCGGCCGCCCAGCCGCACCAGATCGCGCTCGTCGTCGGCCAGGTAGCACGGCAACACGGCTGCACCGATGCCGGCGCGTGCCGCGGCGAACAGGCCGAGCAGCGTATCGACCCGATACCCGCAACGCGCATCGGCGCCTTGGGCATGCATCCATCGCTCGAGCGGCCGGTAACCCATCCGCCGGTCCGGCCCGACCCACGCGAGATCGTCGGCGCGCTCGCGCCACCCGGGTGCCGCATAGACGGCCTGTGCGATCGTACCGACCCGGCGGCCGATCAGCACCTCAGGCGGCGACGACGACGGGCGGATCGCGACATCGGCCTCGCGCTTCGAAAGATCGAAGACCGCGTTCGACACGGACACTTCCAGCGTGATCTCCGGGCAGGCATGCCGGAACGCGGCGAACACCGGCGACAGCAAGCCCGACAGCAGCGTATCGGTCGTCGTCACGCGCACGGTGCCCGATGGCCGCACGTCGCGACCGGCCACGCGCCGCTCGACGCCATGCACCTCGTCCTGGATCCGTTCGGCGGCAGCGGCGGCGTCCTCGCCGGCCGGCGTCGGCGCATAACCGGCGCGGGTCCGCTCGAACAACTTGACGCCCAGTTCGGCCTCGATTGCCGCGAGGCGGCGAAACACCGTCGCGTGGCTGATGCCGAGCCGCCGCGCCGCGCCCGCGAGCGAACCGGCCTGCGCCACCGCCAGCACGAGCCGCAGGTCGTCCCATGACAGCCGCTGTTCATTCATGCAAACCTCGTTTGCGAAACTGGCCAATTCCCGTTCATTTTCGCAACGCGTACCGTATCAGGCAAATCCCGGCGCAAGCCGCCTTCACCGGCACACCATGAGGAACGCCGCCCATGCACACGCTGATCGTTCATTGCCATCCCGAACCCCGCTCGTTCAACGCCGCGCTACGCGACACCGCCGCGCGGACGATGCGCGCGCTCGGCCATGACGTCGAGGTGTCGGATCTCTACGCGGACGGGTTCGATCCGGTCGAGGCGCCGCGCCACTACCCGTGTCGCGCGAACGCCGACGTGTTCTCGGCGCTGGTCGAACAGCGCCACGCGAGCACGCATGCCACGCTGCCCGCCGACGTGCGCCGGGAGATCGCCCGGCTCGAGCAGGCCGACCTCGTGGTGTTCCGGTTTCCGGTCTGGTGGCATGCGGCGCCCGCGATGCTGAAGGGCTGGTTCGATCGCGTGTTCGTGAACGGCGGCCTGTACACGGGCAGCCGCCGCTACGATCGCGGCCACTTCCGCGGCCGGCGGGCGATCTGCTCGGTCACGACCGGTGCGCCGGCCGCGACGTTCGGCCCGGGCGGGCGCAGCGGCGACATCAGCCTGCTGCTGTGGCCGATTCATTACTCGCTGCATTACATGGGGTACGACGTGCTGTCGCCGGTGCTCGCGCATGGCGTGCAGGACGCGCACGGCGGTTACGCGTATCAGGACGATGCGGCGCTGGCGGCCGAACTGGCCGCGCATCGCGACACGCTCGCGCGCCGGCTCGCGAACTGGCAGACGGACCGGCCGCTGCGATTTCCGGGTTGGGATGACTGGGACGAGCACGGGACGCTCAAACCGGGAATCGTCGGGTACGACCGGTACGTGCGCGGGTGTGCGTGAACCCCTCACGGGAAATTCCGTGATGCTGCGTCGAATTGACTTGCGCCCGGACGGGAGGAAAGGCTGCGGGTAAGGCTGGCCCGACCTGTTCGACGCGCAGCGCGTTCGGGGCCCTGCACGGCAGCTCGCCGATGCGCGAGACCGCCCAGGCGCGGCGGGACCGGTGACGACGTTCGGCACGAACCTGCATGCCGCCCGCCTGGCCACGCCGTTCAGGTCAGCAACGGGCATCGCACCTTGCAATCGATCCGGACCACGAGTTTGCAGATGCGTTACCCCGCGACTCTCTCGAACGTATCCGCATTGGTCTGGACGGCATGTGCCCATCCAGACTCCGATGATCGCGAGCCTTGCCGAGGCGCCTGGCTGGTAACGACATGCCATACCGTCTGCAGCTTGCCGTCACGCAGCATGCCCGTGAAAGAACAGATCACGGTAACCCGGTCATTCGATATGCCGAAAGCGAAGTTGATGCAATCGCCGAACCAGACGCCCGAGACAGGCAGATCGTGACCGAAGAAGGCGCTGTCCTGCAACGCGGTGCTGAATACGCCACGAATGGCGCCCTCCTTGTCGTCGGTGATGGAAAGTGTGGAGCCGTATTGATTACGCCACGTACCGATCCAGTTCATAACGCACCTCCGGAGCACGCGATCACGCGCCAATGGGCCGAGCGTTCCAGGCGCCGGCGCCTTCTCGCGGCAATCGGGCTCGCAAAGCCGGCGCCGCGCATGGGCGAGCACCGTCGTGACAGGAAATCCTGCGCGAATCCAGCAATAGTGATGCATCACCAGCGCCCACGGCGCCGGCATGACGATCAAAAAGTATAGACGCTCGTCGGATGATATGAGGCGGTGCATGTGGCGATCCGGCCAGTACGGACGCTTGTGTTCCCCCACTTTGTTGACCACACGATGCCGTCCGGCACGAAGGCTCGCCTGCGTCGACATGAGCCGATCAAGGGGCCCGCACGTTTTCCCATTGCTGCTGCGGTCGCCACGACGGCGTCGGGAAGATGTCGAGCAACTTTCTCGCCTGAACCGCTTGGGGTTTCTGGATGAAATTCACGCGGCTCGCTCTGTCAACGCCCGTCGTTGCAACGGCTATCTCGACGGCGGACAACAGAGCGCGCCGTCACGTTCCTGCCAGTCAGAAAATCGGGCCGGCGCCCGCGTGACGACGTGACCTGCTGCATGCCGCCACGCAGCATCGTCAACCACGGGCGCGCAACCAATCCCCGCCCGCCGTCCATGCATACTCAGTATGACTTGCCGCCCACCGTCGCCGATTCCAGTTCGCGCGTGATGATCTGCGTGCCGCCCACATCGGCGATCGACTTGACCATGCCGACACCCGGCGCGAGCCAGTCGTCCGCGATCGTCTTGCTGGTCAACGCCGGGTTGGTGAAGGTCTCCGTCGTGTGATAGTGGCATGCGTTCGCGAAGACCTTGCCGTTCCGGAGGCTGACCGTTTCGCGCGCGACGTAGGTCCGCTGGATCGAGACGGACGTTTGCGCGCCGCCGGACGGAAAGACGGGCGTATCGACATAATTCACCGTCTCGCTTCCCGTGAGCCCGATCGTCTCGACATAGGGCGGCGAGTTCACATCGCGCAACGCGAGCGTGCTGCCGCTGTAGACCTCGCCGCCGTAGTTCGTGCGCACGCCGTTGCCGACAAGATAGTAGTGGTTGGTCTGAATCGGCGAGCCGGTCGTGGTTTCGGCCTGCTGCGTAAGCGCCACGCCCTCGAACGTCGCCGGCGCGAAGGTCCGCGTGTACACGCCGTTGTCGACCGCCGGGCTCTGCGCCGTCGCTTGCGTGTACATGTGCAGTTGCACGATATCGCCTTGCTGGTAGACCGGATCGCACTCGACGTTCGAGGCGGTCGGCGAACCCGAATTGCCATCGGATGTGCCCGTCGTTGGCGTGCCGCCCGTCCCGCCGCTGCCGCCGTTGTTGGTCGTGCCCGATCCGCCGGACGCCGCGGGCGAGGAATTGTCGTCGCCACCGCCGCAAGCGGTCAGCGCCAGGCAGGTCAATGCAATCAGTGCAACGGCTTTCATCGGGATCACCTTCGGAACGAACAGGACGAACGCAGCCGCTGCGCGCGCATCGTGCCGCACGCACCGACCCTCACGAATCGGACATCAGGAATCAAGGCAATCGGCCGGCGGCCCTCGCCGGCCCGGCAACGTCAGTTGACCTGCAGCTGGCCACCGCGGCCCAGCCCGCCCTTGACGTCCTGCGCCTTGTAGCTGCGCAGCGCGACGACCATCTTGTTGTACGCATCGATGAACGCGACGACCGTCGCCTTGCCTTCCGGCGTCGACGAGAAGCCCGCCAGCGCGCCGCCCACGCCGCCGCCGAAGCCGCCCAGCGCCGCGCCGTAGTTCGTCGCCGTCGAGCTGCCTTCCGACGCCGCGATCTGCACCGCCGAGCGCACGTCGAACAGCGTCAGCGTCACCACCGACGCCTTCGTCTGCAGGTGGCCCGCCACCGCCGCCACCGCGCTGTTGCCGATCAGCCCGCCGATCATGCTGCCGATCCCGCCGATCGGCGAATCGTTGATCACGATCTGCGGCTCCATGTAGTAGTCGGCCGCGACGCGCTGGCCCTTCTGCTGCTTCGAGCCCGCGCGGTATTCGCCCGAGTTGCGCTGCAGCTGCGTGATGCGCGACAGGCGCGCGTCGCTCTTCTGGTTGCCGATCGACGTGATCACGAAGCAGTTCGACTGCTGCACCGCCAGGCGCAGCAGCGGGTCGATCGTGGTCATCTTGGTCGCGCTGCCGAACGGGCCCCACCAGTCGGCATTGCGGCCGTCGTCGACCGCGATCGTGCCGAGCGGCGACGTGCAGCGCTGCAGTTGCGAATCGGCGCCGGCGCTCGCGCCGCCAGCCGCGGCGCCCGTCACGCCGGCGTTCTGCCCGCCGGGCGTCACCACGCCGCCGCAACCCGCGACGGACGCGCCAAGCGCTGCAACCAGCGCACCTTGAGTGAGACGTTGGAGAAGGTTGGTCTTCATTGTCGTTGTCGATCGATTAGAGTCGTTGTTCGGCTTATGTGTCCATGCGAACTTCGATAAGCCCCCCGGCGTGGCGCGCGATGGTGGTCTCCCCGCGGCTGCCCCCGTTGCTCGATGCCCGGTCAGTAGTACCAGTACGTCTGCTGCCAGACGCCGTAGTACGGATAGCCCGAGTACCAGTAGCCGTAATAGACGTCACGCCATTGCGTGCGCCATTTCCAGTCTTCCTCGTCTTCCTTCTTGGCCTTGCGCGCGAGATCGAGCAGCTTTTTCGATTCCTTGTCGCCGCGGCCGGCCGCGATCGACAGCCACTTCTCCGCTTCGCGCGCATCCGAGCCCATTTCCTCGAGGCCGAACAGGTAGAAACTGCCGAGCGCCTTCTGCGCGTTCAGGTCGCCGCGTTCGGCGGCCTCGCGCATCCACTTGAGCGCCTGGTAGCTGTCCTGGCGCACGCCGTCGCCGCGGAAATAGCGCAGGCCGAGGTCGTAGGCGGCCTTCGGCTGGGTCTTCGCGGTCTGCTTGAGCGCGGCGATGCTCGGCTCTTCGCGGTCCTCCGCCTCGTCCCTTTTTTGATAGGAGACCTGATCTTTAGGGCGATCGGAACAACCTGTGTCGTCGCAGATCCGTACCGTGCCGGCAGTCACCGACGGATCCTGCGCGCACGCGGCCAACAGCAACAGCAGCCCCGGTGCGAGTAAACGGCGATACATGGGTATTTTCCTCACGTTTCATTGGCGCCGTATTGCTTCGCGCGCTCGCCCGCGAGCATGCCCCCGGCCGGTGCGGGGCGCGGCGAACATCGTCCGCGGGCCCGCGTGCCAAGGCTCTCTCAGGTTCTCTTTTCGGCTTGAAACATCGTTGCAGCGTCTGACACGGCAGAAAACGGCACGCGGTAAACCCGCTCTTGTTCTGTCTCTTTAATCCACGCAATATCGATCGCTGCTTACTGGCTTCAAATGATACATATCGGTCTATCTAATAGTCAAGATGACTTGATAACCGGCTCGACAAGCGAAGATTGTCGGGGCGGAACGGCCATCAGACAGCGCCAGGAGGCCGATTTCATCGACCCGCATGATGCTAGAATAATCGGTCTATGCTGTTGAAATATCGAGGAGGAAGCCGTTCGTGCGAGCCAACAAACGCCAGCTGGTGGTAGACAAAGCGACCGAACTGTTCTCCAGGCACGGATTTCACCCGGTGGGCGTCGACTGGATCATCGACGATTCCGGTGTCGCCCGAATGACGCTGTACCGGCATTTTGCGAGCAAGGACGAGCTCATCCGCGAAGTGCTGGTCCAGCGCTACGACCTGATCGTCGGCAGCATCGACGCGCAGTTGCAGCACGTCGTCGATCCGGTCGAGCGCGTCAAGACCGTCTTCGACTGGTATGAAGCGTGGTTCCGCACACCCGAATTTGCCGGCTGCCTGTTCGAGCGTGCGCTGGCCGAATTCGGCACCGCTTATGCGCCGATCTCGGATGTCGCGATCCGCTATCGCCGCAAGATGGTCGAATGGATGGCCGAACTGATCGAAGCCGTCGTGCCGGCCGAAACCGCCAACCGGCTGGCGACCGTCTTCATGATGCTGCTCGACGGCGCCACGGTCGAAGCGCGGGCGTTCAACGATTCCGCGGCGGCCCAGCGCGCATGGCAAGCCGCGCATGCGCTGCTCGAACAGGCGATGCACGCGCCGGTCTCGCCTGCCGAAGGTGCCGGTCGCCCGACGTAACGCAACGTCGCGCCGTCGTATTGCAAGCAAACCGAGGTCGGAGGGTGCCGGGGAGGACGACATGCATGACCGGATGCGCTGGATCGGTTTCGCGATGGGTCTGGCGATCGCGTGTACCGGCTGCAAATCGGTGAATGTCAGCCGATATGAAATCCAGAACCGCGATCGAAACGGTCTCACGATCGTTGCGTTCGCCACGGAAGACCTGGCATCGCTCGACCGAACGCTGTGGGCCGACCACGTCTACCTCCGCTACACCGTCACGCCGCTCACCATCCGCAAGCGATTCGATACCGGTGAAATCGCGCTCGACGACTATCCGTTTGCTGCGCGGCGGCTCGCCATCCGCGCCCCGTGTCCGGTCCCCACGTCGGACTTCTGTTCGTCCTGGTTCATTCCGTTCCACGATCGCGCGGGGCTGCACGGCCTGGACTATATGTCGGGGCTCGATGCCAACGAACCCGCGCGCCTGACGTTGCGCATCGGCGGCGGAAGCATGGTCGGGGCCCGGCTGGTATCGAAGGAATACGCGATCGACGTCGACGTGGGCGACAGGGCGAAGCCGACCGGACCGTGAGGCCCACCCCGGCTGCCGGCGCGGGAGGTTGCCCGGGCGGGCACGGCCATTGCGCCTGCCGGACCCCGGGAGGCCCGCGATCATGAACGACAACGATTTGCTCCAGCCCGAGCCGACGGAACCGGACCCGAACGCGGTCACGTGGGTCCGGCGTCTCGGCCCCGGCCTGATCACCGGCGCCGCCGACGACGATCCTTCCGGCATCGGGACATACTCGCAGGCGGGGGCGCAATTCGGCTTCGAACTGCTGTGGTCGCTGCTGCTCACGTATCCGCTGATGACGGCGATCCAGCTGGTCAGCGCGCGAATCGGCCGCGTGACGGGCAAGGGCCTCGCGTCGAACATGCGCAAGCACTATCCGCCATGGCTGCTGTACGGAACGGTCGTACTGCTGATCACGGCCAACGTGATCAACATCGCGGCCGATCTGTCGGCCATGGGCGCGGCCGTCAATTTGCTGCTGCCCGGCCCGCAACAGCTCTACATCGTGTGCCTCGGCGGCGTATCGGTCGTACTGCAGGTTTTCGTCCCGTACGACCGCTATTCACGATTGCTGAAATGGACGGCGTTGACGCTGCTCGCCTATGTCGCGGTCGCCGTCATCGTGCCGGTCGACTGGGCCGACGTCGGTCGCGCGATCGTGCGGCCCCATGCGCAACTGAGCGCCGCCTACCTGACCACGGTCGTCGCCGTGCTCGGCACGACCATCAGCCCGTATCTGTTTTTCTGGCAGGCGTCCCAGGAAGTCGAAGAGTTGCGCTCCGTGCCGAACCAGCGGCCGCTGCGGCGCGTACCGCATCAGGCGCCCGCCCAGTTGCGCCGGATCAGCTTCGACACGTGGTTCGGCATGGGCGTGTCGAACGTGATCGCCTTCTTCATCGTGCTGACGGCGGCGGCCACGCTCAACGCGCATCACATCGACGTCAAGACGTCGGCCGATGCCGCGCGGGCGCTCGAGCCGCTTGCCGGTCACTTCGCGTACGTGCTGTTCGCGCTCGGCATCGTCGGCACCGGCCTGCTGGCGCTGCCGGTGCTCGCGGGATCGGCCGCCTATGCGGCCGCGGGCACGTTCCGCTGGCGCAACAGCCTCGCGCTGCAGTTGGGCGTCGCGCCCGAGTTCTATGCGGTGATCGTCTTGGCGATCGTCGGCGGGATCGCGTTCACGTTCATGCATTTCGACCCGATCCGCGCGCTTTACTGGAGCGCCGTCATCAACGGCGTGAGCGCCGTTCCGATCATGGTCGTGATGATGCTGATGGCGAGAAGCAAACGCGTCATGGGCGAGTTTGCCGTCAGAGGCGCGCTTGCATGGGGCGGATGGATCGCGACGCTCGCGATGGCGATCGCGGCGATGGGCGTGTTCGTGCCGGGATGAAACCGGCAGCGCGAATGCCGCGGCTCGCGCTCACTCCAGTTCGCCCGTACTCAGTGCGGCGCCGACCGCACGGCGCAGCACGTCCGCGAGCCGCTGGTTTTCGTCGATGCGGGCCTGTTCGATCGCGACGTCCTCGGCGTTGCCCGTGCGGCGCGCCCATTCCTGGCGCTCGCGCGCAAAAATCATGCGCTCGTGAACCGCGCGGATCGCCCCCCATATCGCATCCTCCGCTTTCTGGGCTTCCGCGTCGTCGAGGGAAAGCGCGGAGAACGCATGCCCGGTATGGCAACGGTATCGCAACGGACGATCGTCGCGCATGCGCCAGAGCACGCCGTTGCAACTGGGGCACGTGAGGGCGGAACGCGTGCCGATTTTGTCAAGCAGTCTCGGATCGACGAGGCCGCCCTCGGCAATCCGGCTCTCATGGTCGAGGTCGCGCAAATCTGCCATTTTTCGCTGCTCCTTCGCACGTGCGCCGTAGACCGCTGCATGAAGGGTCCGCGGCAGTTCTTCCGCCGTCGCCACCGCATCGGCTCCCGCCGCGGCCAGCGCGCTGCGCGGCATCGACGGCGCTTCGCATTCATCGGGGTCCTGAACGATACCGTAGCCGCCCCGTGCGCGAATCGCCGCCAGGCCGGCCGCGCCGTCATCGAGGTCGCCGCTGAGCACCACACCGATCGCACCGGCGCCATATTCGCGTGCGGCGGAGCGAAACAGCGGGTCGGCGGCCGGGCGGGCGAAGTTCTCGGCGGCCGTATCGAGCAGCCACAGGTCGCCGCCGCGCACGATCATGTGCCGGTCGGGCGGCGCCACGTAAATTCTGCCCGCCTCCGGCGATTCCCCGTGTAGCGCCTCGCTTGCATCGAGCCTGCCCCATCGCGACAACAGCTCGGGCAGGATCGTCCGATGTCGACCAATGTGCTGCACGATGCAAATCGGCACCGGAAAATCCGCGGCAATGCCGGCTACCAACGTCCGGAGGACCGGGAGACCGCCTCGGGACGACGCAATTACCACGATATCTCGACGATCCATAGCGCCCCCTTTGCGGATAGCGCCGCAAATCGGGTTCCTGAGCCGAAATTCCGTCACGGGCGGTAGCAGACGAGGCAATGCGGGTCGGATGGCGGTCGATGCAACCCGCCGACGGGAACGCGCGGCGCGAACCGCGGCGCGAGCGACCCGCGACGCACGCGCGGGTCGTCACCGGGCGGGCTTAGTGCGTGTCGCCGAGCGCGGCAAGCAACATCCCGAAATCCAGCGGTTTGGACAGGTGAGTGTCGAAGCCGGCCTCCGCCGCGGCCCGGACATCGTCCTGGCGATTACGGCCCGTCAGCGCAACGGTCCGGAGCGTGGCCCAGCGGGGATCGGCCTTGATGTGGCGAATCAACTCATAGCCGTCCATGTCGGGCAGCCCGATGTCGGACACGATGGCGTCGACAGGCGTCTCCGGCAACCTCTCCAGTGCCTCGGCCCCGCTTTTCGCGGCCGTGACCGTTGCCCCCGCGAGTTCCAGCAGCGCCGTGAGCGACAGCGCCGTCTCCTGATCGTCCTCGACCAGCAGCACGCGAAGGCCGGCGATACTCCCTTCCGCCGCGCCGTTGCCGGAAGACACGACGCGCTCGTCGGATGCGGCCGGCAGCCATACCGTCATCGTGGTCCCCCTTCCCTGGCCGTCGGATGCCGCGGCGATCCGGCCGCCGTGCATTTCCACGAGTTGCCGAACGAGCGCCAGCCCGATTCCGAGCCCGCCGCGGGTCCGGTCGCGCGGCGCCTGCCGGAACATGTCGAACACATGCGGCAGCGTATCGCCGTCGATCCCCTGCCCGTCGTCGATCACGTCGACACGCAGCATCCGCCCTTCATGCGCGAGACGCACGACGATCTCGCCATGCGATTGCGTGAACTTGAGCGCGTTGGACATCAGGTTCCAGAAGATCTGCTCGCAGCGCACCGGATCGGCGAGCGCGATGGCCGGCTCCGTCGGCAACTCGGTTTTCAGGACCAGGCCGCGCGCGTGCACGTCGCGCTCGCAGGTATCGGCAATGCCGCGCAACATCGCCGTCAGGTCGACGCGGCCCAGCTCGAGCGCGAGCTTGCCGGTCTGGATGCGCGACAGATCGAGCAGGTCGTCGATGATCTGCGCCTGCGCGCGCACGGCTTGCCGAATCGAATCCGCGGCTTCGCGCACGGCGGGAATGTCGCGCGTCTCCGGCAGGCGCGGCAGCATTTCCGACTTGACGCCGATCAGGTTGAGCGGATGCCGCAGCTCGTGCGACAGCACGGCGATGAACTCGTCCTTTAGCTGATTCGAACTGAGCGCCTGCTCGCGGGCCGCCTGCTCCCGCGCGAGCGCTTCGCGGTTCGCGTCGTCGCGCTGCTTGCGCAGCGTCATGTCGCGCACGATCTTCGCGAATCCGTTGAACGACGTATCGGAAATCGGCGTAACGACGCCGCTGCAGAAAATCCGGCGCCCGTCCTTGGTCCGGTGCCAGCGCTCGTCGTCCGCGCGGCCTTCCCGGGTCGCGACTTCGCGCTCGCGCATCGGCACGAGCGCCTGTCGATCGTTGGGTTCGTAGATCAACTCCACGTCCTGGCCAATCATCTCTTCTTCCGTATAGCCGAAGATGCGTTCCGCCCCGGCGTTCCAGCTCACGATCGCGCCGTTGCCGTCCTGGATGATGATCGCGTAGTCCTTGGTCGACTGCGCGACCAGGCGCAGGCGCTGCTCGCCCGCGCGAGCCGCCTCTTCCGCATGATGCCGGTCGGTGATGTCGATCAGCGTGATCACCGCGCCGTCGATGTGGTCGTCCGCCGTGCGGTAGGGCAGCAACCGCATCAGATACCACCGGCCGGCCTCGCTCTCGATCTCGCGCTCGATCAACCGCAGCGACTGAAACGACTGCCGGACATCGTCGGCCAGCGTCGGATACCGCAACGCGTGGGTAATGTGGAACAGCGACCGGCCCAGGTCCGTATCGATCAGATTGAAAATGGCCGTCGCGTTCGGCGTAAACCGCTTGACGCGGATTTCCTTGTCGACGAACACGGTCGCGATCTCGCTCGACGCGATGATGTTGTGGAGGTCGTCGTTCGCCTTCGCGGTGTCTTCGATCCTTGCCTGCATTTCGGCGTTGGCCGTGGTCAACTCCTCGTTGACCGATTGCAGTTCCTCCTTGCTGCTTTCGAGCTCCTCGCTCGTGGAGCGCAATTCTTCGTTGATCGCCTGCAGCTCCTCGTTCGACGCCTTCAGTTCCTCGACGGACGTTTCGTACTGCTCGATGATCGTCGCCAGTTGCTCGCGGCTGTGCTGCAGCTCCTGTTCGAGCTGCGCCAGCACCGGATCCTGCCCGCTCGTCTCGGCCTGATCCTCCTCGGTCATGCGGCCGGCCACCTCGTCGAACACGACGAGGAGGAATTCCGCATTCGCGACCTTGTCGTGGAACGGCCGAACCGTCATGTTGATCCACGATACGCGCGTGTCGTGCGCCCACTTGACCCGGCGCGCTTCCACGCTCGTACCCGTTTGTAGCGCGCGGAAAATCGCGGTGCGCAAATCGAGCCGCAGATCCGGCAGCACCAGCGTCATGATGTTGCTGGACAGCTCGCCGCCGACATGCCTGAGGAAACGGCCGGCGTTATCCGACAGATGAACGACGTTCGATTCCTTGTCGATGATGACGCTCGGCGGCGAATACGTTTCGAGCGCGCGCTGGTGCAGTTCCGCATAGGAGAAATTGCGCTGTGCCGGACTGGTCGGCACCCGCAGCGGGGGCTGCGGCGCGGCCCGCTCGTCGGATGCACCGGACTCGACCTGGAACAGCGGCGGAAAGCCCGTGACCGGCTTCGCGCGATGCGTGACGACGCGGGCGCGGTAAATCCGGCGCTTCTTGTCCACGACGGCAAACAGATCGTCCGCCGCGTCGGCCGATTCCGCGGTGCCGAGGAACAGGTAGCCGTTCGGACGCAGCGCGAAATGAAACAGCTCGAGGATTTGCCGCTGCACCGCCCGCTCCAGATAGATCAGCACGTTGCGGCACGAGATCAGGTCGAGATGCGAGAACGGCGGATCGCGCAGCAGGCTGTGCGCGGCGAACAGAATGCGCTCGCGCACCGCCTTGGCGATCACGTAATGTGCGCCGTCCCGCGTGAAATACCGCTGCAGCAGCGCGGCGGGCACGTCGCTCGCGATCGAAAGCGGGTAGGAGCCGGTGCGCGCGCGGACGATCGCCGCCTCATCGATATCGGTCGCGAATACCTGGATGGCCTGGCTCGACATCGCGGCCTCGCGCGCCCGCGCCAGCAACAGCGAGATCGAGTACGCCTCTTCCCCGGTCGCGCATCCGGCTACCCACACGCGCACCTGCTCCTCGCCGGATTCCGACGCGAACAACGAGCCGATCACTTCCTGTTCGAGGAAATCGAACGCTTCGCGATCGCGGAAGAACTGGGTCACGCCGATCAGCATGTCCGCCAGCAGCGCGTTTGCTTCCTCCGGCGCGGCACGCAGGAAATCCCGGTACGCGAGGAGATCGCGCTGGCCATTGACCTGCATGCGCCGTTCGATACGCCGCAGCACGGTCGCCCGCTTGTACAGCCGGAAATCGTGGCCGGTGCGTACCCGCAGGTGCATCAGAATGTCGGAAAGCGCCCGCTCCGGATCGTTGACCGTCGGCCGATCGACGTGGTGCAGCGATTGCGCGAATTCGACGCTTTGCTGCTCGATGCGGCGCGCATTCGACCAGAGTTCGAGCAACCGTTGCGGCATGTCGGCCACCGGCAGCACGATATCGACGCGCGCCATGGCAATCGCGTGCTGCGGCATCTCCGCATACTCGGCGTCATCCGGTGTCTGCGCAAGCGTGATGCCGCCCGCCTCCTTGATGCGGCTCAAGCCCGCCGCGCCGTCGGAGCCGGTGCCCGACATCACGATGCCGATCGCGCGCCAGTCGTGCGCGTCCGCCAGCGTCCGAAAGAAGTGGTCGATCGTGAATGGGGCATCATCGGACTGGCCCCGGCTATGACAGCGCAGGCAGCCGTCCGACATCTCGAGTTGCATGCCCGGCGCGATCACGTAGATGTGGTTCTTTTCGATCGGCACCGTGGACGTCACCTGATGCACCGGCATGCCCGTCGTGCGCTGCAGGACGCTGTCCATGTGGCTGACCTGTTCCGGCGCGAGATGGACGACGACGACGAACGCCATGTCCATGCCCGTCGGCGCGCTCTCGAAAAAGGTCTGCAAGGCCGTCGTACCGCCTGCCGATGCGCCGATGCCCACGACCGGAAACGACAGATCGCTCTTCAACGTGGCGGGCGATGAAAGCCGCTCCTTGCGCGCAGGCGCTTGCCGTGCCATTGAATTCTCCTGATGGTGTTGTGGGGCATCGTGTGCCGACTGCCGATCGATACCGGGTCGCATCGCCCTCGTCCGGGTCGGGGCGTCCCACGCTCCTCCTTGATGCTTCCCCTGCGCCTCCGTGCGCATTGTACGGCACCGGCAAGCGCCGGACCGCCCCTGACCAAGGGCTTGCGATCCCCCATGCGGCGGATCACCGACGGCGTGTGCGCGCGGGACAGCGGGAACCGGAACGATGAAACGGCTGCACCTGCTCGGCTCCGTCCCGCAGCGATGCCTCGCCCGCTTTCATCTCGCCTGCGATGTCGCCAACACCGCCGTCAGGATGCCGTGCAGGACCGCCGCGCCTGCGCGCAGGCGTGTCACCGGAACGTCATTCGTGCCGACATACCATCCCCATCGGTCCGCAAGACGCGATGCCGCTCCACGACCGCGAGCGGGAACGAATCGTGCTCGTCCGTCGACGGCGCGGACCCAATTTATTTTCTTTGACGAATTCCGTATTACCAGCGAATATTCGCGTCGATCAAGCGGTTAGTACCGCTGACAACACAACGACACGATGCTCGCTCATGCAGTCGGGGACATTACGCTGCTTCGCCAACAGATACTGGATCGAAGGGGAAGAAATGACGCCGTTTTCGCAGGATGTGAGCATCAAGCAAACTGCCGCCGTAGCCAGGGCAGCCACTCCATCGCCCGTTTTCTGGAAGGCGGGGCCGCTCGTCGAAGCCGTTCCGCCCGAGCCGAAATCGACGACCCCGGACCTGCGCGATTTCTTTGCCGCCGCCGCGCTGCAGGGCTTGCTGTCGCGCGACGCCGGGCGCAACGTGTCGTCGATCGCCGACTACGAATCGAAGCGCGCGGTCAGCGCCTACCGGCTCGCCGACGAAATGCTGAAAGCGCGCTGAACCCGCACGCCGGCGCGCCGGCCGTCATCCGGCTCGCGCGGGGTCGCGGGCAACCTGGGCCGCCACGTTCGCCCGGGCGCTAACGCACCGGCCGTTCAGTTGCCGCCCAACCGTGCAACGATTGCGCCGACCGGCCGCGCCAGCAGAACGACATTCAGCACGACGACGACCGCAGTCGCGCCGCGCGCTGCGCAGCGCGCGATGCGCCCGCTCGTGAACGCGCCCATGACGTCACGTCGGCCGCAGAAGTACACCAGCGCCAGCATCGGTACCGGCAATACGACGGACAGCACGACCTGGCTGATCACGAGCGCCTGCATCGAATCCACGCCCATCCCGACGACGACGAACGCGGGCGCCATCGTGACGAGCCGGCGCAGCCAGACCGGAATCCGGAACCCCACGAAGCCCTGCATGATCATCTGTCCGGCCATCGTGCCGACGACGGAACTCGAGATGCCGGCGCTCATCAGCGACACGAGGAAACAGGTCGCGGCGGCCGGGCCGAGCAACGGCGTCAGCATCCGGTACGCGGTTTCGATCTCCGCGACATCGCGATGGCCGGCATGAAACGCCGCGCTCGCCATCACGATCATCGCCATGTTGATCGCGCCGGCGACGGACAGCGCGACGACCACCTCCCGATCCGAGAACCGCACCATCATCCGGCGCCGCGCGCGATCGAGCCCCGACGCGCGTCGCTGCGTGAGCCCGGAGTGCAGAAACAGCGCATGCGGCATGATCGTCGCGCCGACGATGCCGACCGACACCGTCAACGCGTCGCCGCGCGGCCATTCCGGCACGACGGCATGCCAGCCGACTTCGGCCCACGCGACCGGCGCAATGAACATCTCGGCGAGATAGCAGAGACCGGTCACGCCGACGAACACGCCCACGGCGATTTCCATCGGCCGGAACCCGTTCCGGTCGGCCAGCAGGATGGCGTAGGTCACGAGCGCCATCACGAACATTCCGGCGAAGGTCGGCAGGTCGAACAGCAGCGACAGCGCGATCGCGCCGCCGAGAAATTCGGCCAGCTCGGTCGCCATCGCGGCCAGTTCGCTCGCGACCCACATGCCGACGACCACCGGCCGCGGGAAATGCAGGCGGCAGAGCTCCGCGAGATTGCGGCCGGTGACGATGCCGAGCCTCGCGGACAGCGACTGGAACAACATCGCGATGCCGTTCGCCATCAGCACGACCCAGAGCAGCGTGTACCCGAACTGCGCGCCGGCCCGGATGTTCGTCGCGAAATTGCCGGGGTCCATATACGCGACCGACGCGACGATCGCCGGCCCCGCGAACGACAGCGCCGCCAGCGGCCCGCGCCGCCGGCCGGCCAACCCCTCGCGCATGTCCGTCGCGGTGCGCTCCGTCGCCGCGTTCCTGTCGAGCGTCGCCATCCGTACTCCTTCACGAAAGCGGCATCGTGCGCCCCCCGCGCGATCCATCCCGCGTACCGCCGACACACCGTGCCGCACCGCCTCCGTGCCGGCGCGACACGGGCTATGCAGCCGAAATGACAACCGCTTGAAAATCCGGCGACGAGGGGGCGGGCTACGCGACGTGTGCTCGCGCTGCCGCCGTCTCGGCCCTTGTCGCATGCCGCGCCGTTGCGTCGCCGGCCGGCCGCTGCGCCCGCGGAAAGCAGCCCCGCCGCGAGCCGATCGCGGTTCCGTCGCGCCGCGCCGGCCGATGCCGGACAGACCGATACCCGTTGCCCGACGCACGCGTGTCGTGCAGCGAACGATGCCGTCGTCCACGGCATGCCGCTCGCGCACAACCCGCACCGGACAGCATCGCGCATGCCCGGGATCGTCGGCCGTGGGATCGAATCGTGCTGATTCGAGCCGGCGAATGTCGCGCAACCCTTTTCCACGGAGATGCCATGTTCATCCACAACACACGGCTTCAGTACACGGTGCGCGTGGGCGCGCCGAATCCCGGGCTCGCCAACCTGCTGCTCGAGCAGTTCGGCGGCCCGCAGGGCGAACTTGCCGCCGCGATGCGCTATTTCACGCAGGCGATCACCGAGGAAGATCCGGGCCGCAAGGACATGCTCCTCGACATCGCCACCGAGGAACTGAGCCATCTCGAAGTGATCGGCTCGATGGCCGCGATGCTCAACCGCGGCGCCAAGGGCGAACTGGCCGAAGCGGTCGACGAACAGGCGGAGCTGTACCGCAAGCTGCACGGCGCCGGCAACGACAGCCACGTGACGCAGGTGCTGTACGGCGCGGGCGCGCCATTGACCAATTCGGGCGGCGTGCCGTGGTCGGCCGCGTACATCGACACGATCGGCGAGCCGACCGCCGACCTGCGCTCGAACATCGCGGCCGAAGCACGCGCGAAGATCATCTATGAACGGCTGATCAACGTCACCGACGATCCGGACATTCGCGACGCGCTCGGCTTCCTGATGACGCGCGAGGTGTCACACCAGATGTCGTTCGAGAAGGCGCTGTATGCGATCACCGCGAATTTCCCGCCGGGCAAGCTGCCGCCCAAGACGCCGTATGACCACGTGTACTTCCGGATGCAGCCGGACGCGGCGCCGCTGGTCGGACCGTGGAACCACGGCGGCGAACTCGAGATCCGGCCCGGCGAGCCGGCGGTCGATGGCGGCAGCGGTATTCCGGAAGGCATGCTCGACGCGCAGCAGGCGGACGCCATCGAAGCCATGGCGCAGCGACTCGCCTCCGATCCGAACAGCGACCCGGTGACGGGCGCCGAACTCGGCGCGGGGCCGCCGGCGCCTCAGGGCCGCAAGCCGGGCAAGCCGGACGGCGCGTGAGCAGGGGCGCGCTGGCGCGCGATCGGGATTCCGGCGCGCCGGCGAAGCGACATGACGCGCGCGCCGGATGCATCGCCGCACGTGCGGCCGCGCGTCAGGCGCCGGCTTCGTCGGGCTCGGTCTGGTCGCTCTGATCGGCCATCAGGTACTGGATGACCAGCGTCGGATCGGCAATGTCGAGGATCAGGCGGCGCATCACGCGCTTGCGCATATGGTCGTCATCCAGCGTCCACGGCCCGGCCGCGTCGCCGAGGTAGCGGCCGATCGCGCCGCGATTGTCGCCGTCGAGCGGCAGGCCGAGCCGCGCGGCGAGCAGGCCGGCGATGACGTCGTCGAGTTCGACGTGCAGCGGCCTGGAATCGATCGAAAGTTCGAGTTTCATGGTCGGTCTCGCAAACACGAAAAAAGCGGCGCGACGCGCCCCCCGCTGTCGCGCGCGCCGGGCAAAGCCGCTCCGGCCAGCGGCTGTTCGACGATCGCAGGCGAGCCCGCGACGCAGGTCAGTAGCCGAGGTCGGGCGCGGCGGCCGGCTCGGCGCCGTCCTCTTTCGGCGCTTGCGCGACGGTCGCATCGGTCGTCAGTACCAGGCTCGCGATCGATGCCGCGTTCTGCAGCGCGGTCCGCGTGACCTTGGTCGGATCGACCACGCCCGCATCGACCAGATCGCCGTACTCGCCGGTCGCCGCGTTGTAGCCGAAGTTCCCTTTGCCTTCGAGCACCTTCGAGATCACGACCGACGGTTCGTCGCCCGCGTTGGCCGCGATGACGCGCAGCGGCGCTTCCAGCGCACGCAGCACGATCCGGATGCCGGCATCCTGGTCCGCATTCGCGCCCCGGATGTCGGACAGCGCCGCGCGCGCACGCAGCAGCGCGACGCCACCGCCCGGCACGATGCCCTCCTCGACCGCGGCGCGCGTCGCATGCAGCGCATCGTCGACGCGGTCCTTCTTCTCCTTCATTTCCACTTCGGTGACCGCGCCGACCTTGATCACCGCCACGCCGCCCGCGAGCTTCGCGACACGCTCCTGCAGCTTCTCGCGATCGTAGTCGCTCGTCGCTTCGTCGATCTGCGCGCGAATCGCCTTCACGCGCGCGTCGATGCGCGCCGCATCGCCCGCGCCATCAATGATGATCGTATCGTCCTTGCGCACCTCGACGCGCTTCGCACTGCCAAGATCCTCCAGCGTGGCCTTGTCGAGCTGCTTGCCGGTTTCCTCCGAGATGACCGTCGCGCCGGTCAGGATCGCGAGATCTTCCAGCATCGCCTTGCGCCGGTCGCCGAAGCCCGGCGCCTTGACGGCGGCGACCTTCAGGATGCCGCGCATCGAATTCACGACGAGTGTCGCGAGCGCTTCGGCCTCGACGTCCTCGGCGACGATCAGCAGCGGCTTGCCGGCCTTGGACGCCGCTTCGAGGATCGGCAGCAGATCGCGGACACTGGAGATCTTCTTGTCGTGCAGCAGAATCAGCGCATCGTCGAGATAGGCCGCCTGCTTGGCGGGATCGTTGATGAAATACGGGCTCACGTAACCGCGATCGAACTGCATGCCCTCGACCACGTCGAGTTCGTTCTCCATCGACTTGCCGTCCTCGACGGTGATCACGCCGTCCTTGCCGACCTTCTCCATCGCATCGGCGATGATCTTGCCGATCGCGTCGTCCGAGTTCGCGGAAATCGCGCCGACCTGCGCGATTTCCTTGTGGGTCGAAATCGGTCGGGACAGCTTGCGCAACTCGTCGAGTACCGCGCCGACGGCCTTGTCGATGCCGCGCTTCAGATCCATCGGGTTCATGCCGGCCGCGACGTGCTTCATGCCTTCCTGCACGATCGCCTGCGCGAGCACGGTGGCGGTGGTGGTCCCGTCGCCGGCCACGTCGGCCGTCTTCGACGCGACCTGCTTGACGATCTGCGCGCCCATGTTCTCGAAGCGGTCCTTCAGTTCGATTTCCTTCGCGACCGACACGCCGTCCTTCGTGATCACGGGCGCGCCGAAGCCGCGCTCGATCACGACGTTGCGGCCCTTCGGACCGAGCGTCACCTTCACCGCATCGGCCAGCACGTTCACGCCCTTGACGATCTGCTGGCGCGCGCCATCGCGGAATTTCACGTCTTTTGCAGTCATTTTCTTGCTCCGGATACAGTCGTTGAACGGGATGCCGCGCGCACCGGGTACACACCCGTGCGACGCGGTCGAATCGGCATTCAGGCCGCTTTCCTGGCGGCCGGCGATTCGGGTTCGAGTACGCCCATGACGTCCTCTTCGCGCATCACGAGCAGTTCCTCGCCGTTCACCTTCACGGTCTGGCCTGCATATTTGCCGAAGAGAACCTGGTCGCCGACCTGGAGCTGCAGCGGGCGCTGCGAGCCGTCCTGCAGCAGCCGGCCGCTGCCGACTGCAATCACTTCACCCTGCTCGGGCCGTTCGGCGGCCGAATCGGGAATCACGATGCCGGAGGCCGTCGTCCGCTGCTGTTCGATTCGCTTGACGATAACCCGGTCGTAGAGGGGACGAATCTGCATTTTCATCTCCTGAGCGATGAGATCACCTGGAAAAGGGAATCCGCCGGCGCCTGCACGCGCAAAGACCGCGATGCGCCGGCGTGCCATCGATTGGCGAAAAGCGAAATAGTGGCGGGCAGGCACGCTTCAAGAGGGTGACGCGCGCCCAATATGTAACAAAATGTTTCATCGCGAAAACGGCGCGCGCACGACCGGCGGCTGTCTCCCGACGCTCCGTCGCGAGCGGCAACACGACCTCGACGACCGCCGCTCCGGGCCGCGCGAATCGTCGTGCAACGATGCTTGAAATCCGCGCGTCCCATCCTATTTTGGTATCGCTCAAGCAGCCGCGGCTTACGCGCTGCGTGTTTCGATTTGTTTGTCAGCGAGGTCTTTCGCGGATCGACGAACTGGAGCGCGTGGTCCGGTTCGTCCTCCGTGCGAGGTCCAACCGGGAGCGAATCATGAACGATCCTTTCTTCATCTTCGATCGGCTGCCGGAGGTCGGCCGCCGACCACGACGCGTCGCCCGCGTCGTCAAGGGTTTGCCGACCGGCCTGCGGATAGCGCGCAACGACACCGGTCGCTTCGCGTCGATCGGCGCGTGGGTACGCGGCGCGCGCAAGCCATTCGCGTTGCGTCGCGCGGCCCAACCCGCCGTGATCGGCCGACCGAAGCCGCCGCGCCGCCGCGTCGCCACGCCAGGACGGATGCTGCACCACATTTCATTTTTCGGCGTTGCGCCCGCGGGTGGCGGTTTCGTGCGCGACGGGAGGCGGCCATGCTAAGCCCGCATGAATTCGCGACGCTGATGCTGGTGTGCCAGGCGCCGGATCAGCTCGACATGAACCGCGCCGAACTCGATGCGTTGCTCGAACGGCAACTCGTCATGCTCGAACATCGCGCGCCCGGCCGCCAGCGCGCGTACCTGACGAAGAAGGGCCGATCGATTCTCCACGCGCTCGGGGCCGACGTCGCTTCCCGCGGGCGTCACGAGGCCGCGGCAGCGCGCGACCATCCATACGACGCGCCCGTCGCGCTGTCGGACGACGCCGGGTGACCCGGCGTTCGAATCAGTGGCGCGGCTACCGACGTGCGTGCGCGATCATGCTCGATGCACGCGGTATCCGCGCAAGCGCGCCGCCAATACTGAAGCTCGCGTTTCGTCGATGACCCTGGCGGCGGTCGTCGAACCCGCAGCCGACAGCCGCGGCCAACGACGAAGGCGCGATGCATGCTCCGGCGGGCAACCGCCGTCCGGATCACTGCATCGATGCGCCGCCCGCCCCTACTTGTCGATACGAACCGATATGCCCGATGCGCTGTAAAGCGCGGTGGCGTTGTACCCGTCCACGACCACCGAATCGAAGCGCCCCTGAAGTTGGCTGCTGTCGACGAGCGAAACGACGTCACCGACCTGCGGCGCGAGACCCGCGGCGAACCGGACGTGCAGCGTGCCGCCGGCAAGCGTCGTCATCCCTGCCACAGCGAGTCGTCCGGCGTCGCCGGCGCCACGGTCGAGTTCCAGCGTACCGCCCTTCAACTGCGTGTAGCGGCCGTTGATGTTCACGCGCGCCGCGGCCTTGATCGCCACCGTGCCGCCGCCGACATAGACGTCGCCGGCACCGAACGCCTGCGGCGATCCCGCCGCGAGCGTTCCGCCCCGCACTTCCGTGCCGCCGCGATAGGTGTTCGCGCCGGCAAGCGTCAGCGCGCCCGTGCCGGCGAACGTCAGCTTGCCGTCGCCGCCGATATCGTTGCGCCAGGTATCGGCTGCATTGAATCCGCCGAGCGAAGCATCCATCGTCACACTGACGTTGCCGGCAAAATTCGCGTACCCGTCCGCGGCGGCGAACAGGTTGAGCCGGCCCCATCCCTCGGCGTCGTCGAGCAGCGGATAACCGGACGCCAGCGCCGTCGTCTTCAGCACGACGCGTCGCTGGTCGGCGCTTAGATACGGCAGACGCGTCTCGAGCAGCACTTCGGCCCCCTTCGGCACGACTGCGCCGTTGGTGGTGGTGCCGATCGGCGCGAAGCCGAACGTGAGTCGGCGCGCGTAATTGGCCCGATTGGCGGCCGGGTCGGCAAAGCGGTCGCTCGACGCCGTACCGGCATGCGCGGCGGCCAGGAACGTGGCCGGCGTGGTGCGGGTCAGCGAATACAGCGTTGCATGCGCCTGCTGGAAGGCCGTCTGCTTGAGCGTCGCGTTGGCCGGATCGACGAGGTTCGCCGCCACCACCGCCTGGGCAAGTATCCGGCCGCCGATCACGTCGAGCGGCGAATGCATGCCGGCGAGGATGCGGTTCTCGCCGAGTTCGAGCCCGCGGCTGATCATTTCCTGGAAACGCTCGGGAATCACGTACGCCATCGCGAGCGCGTCACGCATGCCTTCCGCGGAATGCCCGCTCGGAAAACCGCCGTCCGTGGCCGGCGTGGTGCTTTCTGCCGGTACGAGCGTCGGCGCGACGACGACGCTCGTGCTCCACCGATACGGACGCGCATATTTGTAGAAGCGTTTCGCCGGCTCCGTCGAGCCGTTGTTTCCCATCGTATTGATGAAATCGACGACGGAACCGAACCCGGTATTCGCGCTGCCGCCGACGCCGGTGTTGTTGCCCGTATCGTTGTAGAGCTTCGTCGTCGCGTCGGCCGGCACCGACGTGATGCTCGTCGTCTGCTGCGCCGCGCCACGCGTCGGTGAGCGGCCCCATGCCGTCCGACACGCTATAGCCCTTGCCGCGGCGGTCGTCGTAGTACGCGGCCTCGGCCTGCGCGGCGGTACGCTGCGACGTCGCGTCGACCACATACTGGACATTCGCGTTCAGCACGGCCTGGTTCAGCGCCGTCCCGCCCGGCGTACCGTCGTTCGGAAGACCAGTCCACAGCGACGGCGCCACCGCCGGAAAACCGCCGGCCGCAGGTGCGCTCGTCCCGGCATCGACGAGGTCGGTCAGCGGCTGCCACAGCGCACGGAAGCCGTTCAAGACGCGCACGCCGGCGTTCATGCTCATTGTGGCGTAACGCGCATCGCCGCGCTGGTTGGTCGCCGTGTTGTCGACGAACGCCGGCACCGATGCCTGAACCGGGGCGCTGTCCACGAAATCGGGGTCCGCGGGTGCTGCCGGCAGTTGCGCGACAACCGACGGCGGCTGGTTGCTGTCGACGTCGTCTCCGCCGCAAGCCGCGACAACGAAGGCTGCCGAAACGGCGATAGCGAAGGTGTGCAAGGCAATCCGGCGATGCGCTGACATGACTGGGCGGTTCCCGTGGAGTGTCGAGAAAGCGCGTACGATATAGTTAGTTTGTGAAAGATATGAGAAAGAGCCGAGAAAGTTCGGGGGAAGGCGATGTCGCGCCACCGTCCCGCTCGTCGAGACGCGATGCGGTCCTGTCCTGCATCGGCGCTTCACACGACGCCGACGCATTCGTCGGCACGGAAAACCTGCCTGCCCGTCCCGCATCACGGACAGTTGTCGATCACGTAATACCGGGCCGACGTCCGCGCCAGCGTGTTCGAATAAAAGACGTTATTCACTCCTATGCTCTGGTTCGCTCCGTTCGCGTGCGTCGCGCGCCTACCTCGCGCAGAACAGCCTCGCCGACCGCGCACGCAGCCAGTTGTCGTTCTACGAAATCACGAATGGTCAGCACTTCGATGCATTCCTGTCCGTGGCCGGTTTCGATACACGCTTCATACCGGTTCGCTACTACTATCTGCAGGCGCTCGACCGGAGGATCACCTGACGCGCGTGAAGCCGTTGCCGCCGTCGCAGGTGGTCTGGACTGCGCCGCGTGGTGGTGTGGCCGGGCAGATGCCGCAACTCACCGTGGCGAATCCTCCGCCGATCGCAAGCGCGCCCGCCGCGAATGCGCCCTTGATGAGAATGACTTTGTCCATGACACCTCCTGTTTCGATGACAGGACGATATCGCCACTTCTCTGTCGCTTGTAGATGGTGAATACTGAATGGGCTCGTTAGCATCACTGGACAATGATATGGACCTGAATCTTCCGCCGCTGCTCCTCGCCGTCGCCAAGGAACGGAAGTTCCGCGCGGCGGCCGACCGGATGGGCGTCACCCGTTCCGCAGTCAGCCAGGATATCCGGCGGCTCAAGGACACGCTCGGCGTCGCGCTGGTGGTGCGCACCACGCGGTCGGTTCAACTGACCGACGCGGGTACGCAGTTGGTGCAGTCGCTGGAGGGGCCGCTCGTCGACATCAGCAGCGCGCTCGATGCAACGGACACGAGCGACGCGCCGCGCGGCCACCTTCGGCTCACGGCCACGTCGATTGCCGAGCCCTTCCTGTTGGGCCCGTTGCTGGCGAGCTTTGCGGAGCGTTATCCCGACGTGACCGTCACGGGCGAAGAATTCGATATCGTCGAGCGCGGATTCGATGCTGGGATCCGGTTGGGACAGGTCATCGAGAAGGACATGATTGCCGTGCCGCTGGGCGGCGAGCAACGCGAACGCGCGGCGGCCGCCCGGTTACGTCGAAAAGTACGGCGCGCCCGGTCAAGAGCTGACGCCTTACCGCTGGGAGTTCGTGGAAGACGGCTGCCCGTTCGACGTCGCGGTCGAGCCGCAACTGACGACGAACGATTTGCGCCTGATGCTGCGTCTTGCGCTGGCGGGCGCCGGCATCACGTTCGCGCCCGAGGATTGCCTGCGCGCACATTTCGACGACGGCTCGCTCGTGCCGCTGCTGGAGGCATTCCTGCCACCGTTTTCAGGCTTCTTTCTCTGCTTTCCGCAGCGGCGCAACATGGTGCCGAAGCTGCGTGCGTTGATCGATTATGTGCGGCAATGGCAGGCGCCGTCCGCTGCTTGCGGTTGACGCGTGCCGCGTAACGCGGACGCTCCCGCGATGGTCGTCAGGATAGCCCCAATAATCTACACACGGCACCTTCAAAGCCGCGTCTTGCCACGCAGCTTCGACGGCCCAATCCCCGGCGCAAGCATGCGCCAAATATTGTTCCAGTGGCTTCGTCATAAACGATCGCACCGTCGTCGACATACGCCGACGCAGCGCGTTGGCACTTCGCCCAGACTAATTCGAGAGCCTGAGCCTCCGCCTCGCGACACAATGGGCTACGGTTGCTCCACATGTCGCTTCCCGATTTCGCGCACGCGAGAATCACCGTCCGCCCTTCTATCGCACCGTGCCGTTCTTGCAGTGTCCACGTCACATGCCTTTGCTCGCATTGCACAATGCGGGGCGGCCGCAATACGGGCAACGGCTGGGGATTGCTCTTGGATACATCGCATTTCCTCGCTCAAAACGGGATCGTCAACCGGTACGTCGGTCCCGTGGCGCATCAGGACTACTTCGGGCAAAGCTCGCTACTCCTTGGCGCCAGCCGCCTCGTGTGCGCAATGCAGGCGCTGGTCCGCGCCGCCCAACTGCTCAGCTAACACCGGCTAACTTTACGACCACCGACCGATCAACCGTTCATCGCAAACCGAGGTGCGGGAGTGAGTCGACATCTGGCTGCGATCGGCCCAACTGTGACTGCGGATGGAAGCGACGCAAGGAAGCGCCCTTCTGAGACTCGTGGCCTGGAACGCATGAACCGTAGCGCCAAAGGGAACGAACTAGCAGTGCCGACCTCGCAAATTTAACTCGACCAAGCGTCTGCACCGACCGAAGACGCGAGCAGACGTTCTGCCGGTGGCTAACGAAATGGCATGGACGACCTCGCAGACTCCACGCGCGGACCTCACGAAAGCATCGGTCGAAGCACTGGAAAAACGGCATTGCAAAAGTGATAGCTGGAAAAACGGCATTGCAAAAGTGATAGCAGGATAGGTTCGCGTCGGTTTTGGGCACCATGCACGTCTGAACTGCCCGGAATAAGAGTTCGAGCGACGGAAAGCTGCACCGCGACCAGTGGAAGTTCCGCTACCGTCCGGCTGTACCTCAGTCTTGCAATAGCCGGATCACCCCTCTGATAACGTATGTCAATGGCCAGCGGCACACATTAGGAAATACATCGGGCCCGCGCCATCGCATGAAGTACCGCCACCGAAGGCGTCTACATCCAACGAGACCCGCCACCATCATAGTGGTGCGCGGTGGCGGACGGTTGCGTCAAAAAAGCCAGTCGTCGTTGCTAGGGAGGACCGTTGACGCGGCTTGCTTCAGCAGGAGAGTCATCGGCCTTACGTGGGGCCCGATCTCGTCTACAGGTCGCGCGTCTCGTCGTACGGCCCTCTTAGCCGCCCTTCGACTCACCGTTCTGTTTCGTACGGTGTGTTGATACACCCATGGTGTCTATAAGCGCCAGCACTGCAATGCGCTGATCTGCGTCGAGAGCCCTGTATCGAGACAAGATCTGCTGTTCCTCGACGGTCGATGCAAGCGTCGCAACCCGCCCAGTAAGCAGGTAGTACACATCCACGCCGGCAGACGCCAGCCCGACGAGGTAATTGGAGTTCGGTCGGCGGGTCCCTCGCTCGTAATGAAACTGGGCCTGCTTATGAACCCCACCCAGCTCTGCGAATTCGGGCTGAGTCAAGCGCATGCGCTTGCGTTCCTGCTTGAGGCGTGTCGGAAAATCATCCATTTGTCATGTTTTTCTGGTTGACAGAGGTACAAACGAGTACTAATCTCGTCATACCATTTGGCTTCTCGATGTTACCGCACGCTGTCGAGCGAGGCGCCACTGCGCTCTACTCACGCGAGCGGAGAATCGGTCCGGAGGAAATCATGGTCAACTACATACTCCGTGGCGCGCTACCGGTCCGTGCCCAATTTCGCCATGCGCACGCCGAGAACCTCGCCAACAAGTTGACCGAACACGTTGATGCTGACTTTTATTTTGCCACCGACACCGTGGCGCGCTGTCTAGTCATCTGCCTCGCCGGCGCACTATTACCGAACGAATGGTTTGCAGTCGAGCAAGTGCTTGCCGACTTTGCGCAGAAACATGCGAGCGCCGCTGCAATTTTCACAAGGAACTGGGCCGGCGACGTTTCATTCTTGCCGCTCGGCCTTGACCGCCATATCGACCTCTCCCGAGATTCGCTCAACTGGACACGCAGACTAGAACGTTGCGCATCGACAGGGGATGGCGACTCCTGACTTTTCTGCCGAATGCCCAGCACGGCAGCACGCCGTTGCGTGGCCGCTGGCCGAGTGTCCCACGCCGGAGCATCGAGCCAGCCGCTTGACCTGTCCGGCGAAACATCAATGGAGTGACAATCATGGAGATCGAAGATGCCCTAGACAAGGGCGAATATGTATTGTGCGGCGCGATGCCAGTGGATGCAGATATGGAGCTCGAACATCTCGAAAGCGTTCGCCGGCACTTGGGCGGCATTGCCGACGTTTATCTCGCGCGTGACGATGCGGCGAGCACAGTCTCGATCCGCCTATCTGGCTCCATTTCGCGTGACGATGCAAAAGTGGTCGACAGACGGATCCAGAAGTTTGCACACGATCATTGCAGCGCCGGCGCCATCCTGTGGCGCGGGTGGAACAATTCGTGGAAATGGTTCGTGGTCGGGTTGGATTGGCAAGCCCAATGCCTGCTGAAGCTTGCCGCAGCTGAGGAACAGTTCGAGCGCCTCGAGGAACGGGGCTTTGATTACATTTTCTGGGTCCATCTAGATGCGACAGCCCACGGCGATCACACCAAACGTGGCAACCGGGTCGGCCGCCTTTCAATTAAGACAGAAAGACGAGAGTGACGAGTGACGGACCGGTTCTACGCCGGCGGCGAAGCCGGTCCGTCCCTGATAAACGAGAAGTGGACGTTTCAACTTAGCCACTACAAGCGCTTCCGACGAGAGTGTTAATTATGTCAAATTGAACGAATATTCGTTCTCCTGGGTCGGATACCAGGCGACCCCTGCTTGCAACTGCGCTGATCATACGTCTGAAGTTTTGGAGCGAGCATGCGAGACATCATCGATGGTTTTTTGCGTTTTCAACGCGACATCTACCCGCAACGTGAGGCGCTTTTCAAGCAACTCGCCACGTCACAGAACCCCAAGGCGCTATTCGTCACGTGCTCCGACAGCCGTGTCGTACCTGAGCTGCTCACTCAGCGTGAGCCGGGCGAACTGTTCGTGATCCGCAATGCGGGCAATATCGTGCCGTCGTACGGCCCGGAACCCGGCGGTGTTTCCGCCACCGTGGAATACGCGGTCGCCGTTCTCGGCGTTCGGGATATCGTGATCTGCGGCCACTCCGATTGCGGCGCGATGGGCGCGATTTCGCGCTGCACCTGCCTCGACCATCTGCCGGCCGTCGCGAACTGGCTGCGTCATGCCGATTCCGCGCGAGTCATCAACGCCGCGCACGAATACGACACGCCGCGCGCAAAACTCGACGGGCTCGTGCGCGAAAACGTCATCGCGCAACTGGCGAACCTGCGCACCCACCCTTCAGTCGCGCTTGCACTGGAGCGAGGACGCCTAAACCTGCACGGCTGGGTCTACGACATCGAGACGGGCGGCATCGATGCGCTGGACGGCACCGCCCGACGTTTCGTCCCGCTAGCCGAATCGCCCACGGTGGTCGCCGTGAACTCGCGCGACCGCGCTCAGATCTAGTCCACCGACTGTTCGCGCCCGATGCCTGGCATCGGGCGTGCACAACGATCCGCCTCTCGGAGCGAGAGCGGGAGCGCGCACGCCGGTTTGTATCGCCCCTCCCCACGCGCGAGTCTAACGGCGTCAATGCAGACGCCTTCCACGTTGACGGGTATCGACACCATCACGTGTACTCCATCGGCGATATCCCGCCTTTCGCCGTCGCCATCGGCCACGGCTGCGGGCATACGCGGAGCTCGGCGTTGTTCCCGGCCCGATGGCGCCGTGCACGCGTGTTGTGTGCGGTCGCCCTAATGCGCAGTGCGCCGCAACATCGTCGTGTCGTAACCGAGCGTCCGAACCCGTTCGACAAGCGCCGCGGCCTGTTCAGCGGAGGGCTTCGCATCGCGCGTCAGGATCCACAGGAACCGACCCGACGGTTCACCGACGATCGACCATGAGTAGTCGTCGGCGCGATCGAGCACCCAGTAATCGCCGAAGAAGAACGGCCCGAAGAACGACACTTTCAGCTTTGCGCCGCCGCTGTCGGCCACGATCTTTGCGCGCCCGTCGGAGCTTCGCGCGCGGCCGTCCGGCCCGCCTTCGTGGCAGGTATTGCGCACGCCGATGAGACCGTCTTCCCGCTTCGCATACTCGGCCGTCACGCCGTCGCATCCGCGCTCGAAGCGGTTTTCATACCGCGCGAACTCGTACCATCTGCCGACGTAGCGATCGAGATCGACGGATTTCGCGGGTTGCGGAACGTGTGCATTCCCGCTGGGCCCGCCGGCGAGGCCTGCACATCCCGCCAGCACCAGGGCGGCGCCCGCCACGATCACTCCCGCCGCCCACACCGTTCGGCCAACGATACTTCGCTTCATTGAATGACTCTCCAGACACGAAACCCGGTCATTGTGCACGCAACCGACGGTAGTCGGCCGCATTCGCCGCACGTTGCGGCTGCCTGCATCCGCGCGGACGCGTCGCTCGTATCTGGTTGAAGAGATCACAGCGGGCGCTGCGCTGCACAACGTGCAGCGGGCGCGCCACCGATCGTTCAATCACATGCATCCGAGAGTGCTATATTTCGCTCGACATTCACATCATGGCGGTCCGCGCCATCCACTTTGCATGAGCGACACGCCAAGCGGTGCCAGCGGCTTCGATCAGACAGCCCCTTCGCGCGATGCCGATGCGGATGTCGCGCGCCGCGAACATCTGAACCGGGTGATGCTTCAGGCAGCAACCGGCGACCAGGCGGCTTTCGCGGAGTTGTACCGGCTGACCGCGTCGCGGGTGTTCGGGACAATCGTGCGCATGCTTCACGATCATGGGGAAGCCGAGGATCTCCTCCAGGAGGTCTACACGACCGCATGGCGACGCATCGACGCGTTCGACCCGGCGCGCGGCGGCGCGATGACGTGGCTAATCACGCTGGCGCGCAACAAGACGATTGACCGCTTGCGGCAGCATCGCGACGCGCAACTCGACGACGAACAGGCGCTGGAGCTTCCCGCCGAAGATCCGACGCCCGCCGCGCTGGCGGAGGCCTCGCAGGAGCGCCTGCGCCTCGAGCGATGCCTCGCGCAACTCGATCCGCAGCAGGGCCGCGCGGTGCGCGAGGCCTTCTTCAGCGGCGCGACCTACAGTGAGCTGGCAGCGCGACTGCGTGTGCCGCTCGGAACCATGAAGAGCTGGATCCGGCGCAGCCTGATGCAGCTGAAGGTGTGCCTGGAGCAATGAATACGCCGGCCGATCACAATCGCGAATTGCGCTGCGCAGAATACGCGCTCGGCGTGCTCGACGCAGACTCGCGCCGCGAGCTGGAGCAGGCCGCCGCTCGCGACCCGGCGTTGCAAGCCGCGCTCGAGCGCTGGCAGCGCCACCTCGCCCCGCTCGCGGGCGACGTCACGCCCGTCGACCCGCCCGCGCGAACCTGGACGAGGATCCAGCACCAACTGGGCTTCATTCCGCCGCCGCGCCCACGCAGCGCTGCGCCATCCGACGGATGGTGGAACAGCCTGCGACTGTGGCGCTGGGTCGGCATGGGCGCGAGCGTTGCGGCGCTCGGACTGCTCACGGTCAACGTGATCCGGGTGGGCGAAGCGCCGCCGCGCCCCGCTGCCGAAGACAGCCACTACATGGCGGCCACGCTGGCACAAGCGGATGGCGTCGCACGGTGGACCGCCACGGTCGACTTGCAGCGTGCCCGGATGGTCGTGGTGCCCGCGAACACGCCACCGATCGCCGCGGACCGCTCGACGGAGCTCTGGCTGATTCCGCCAAATGCGAAGCCGATCTCGCTCGGCGTATTCGCGTCGAACGCACCGGCGTCGATGACGCTGCCGCAAGCGATCGTCGCGCGACTCGATGCACGCGCGGTGCTCGCCGTATCGCTCGAGCCTAGCGGCGGCTCGCCGAGCGGCCAACCCACCGGGCCGGTGCTCGCCACCGGCGCGATGCACACCACTTGACGCGCGCAACGCGCGCTCAACCCGCAAACGTAAAGGGAGGCGGCGTGCCGCCCGCTGCCGTCTCTCTCGACGAGATCGCGCATCTCGTCGCATCCGTCTGCATCCGATCGGTTGACCGCTCCGTATAGAGGGATATCGCGCCCTCGGAGCCCGCATGCCCGCCGTCGTCGTTGCCCTCCTCGCCTTCGTCGGACTGATCCTGTCCTTCACGGCGGTATGGATTGCCCAATTGCATTCCCGGAACGCCGGGATGATCGATCCTGTCTGGGCCGCGACGCTCGGCGGCGTAGCCGTGTTCGTCGCCGTGCTGGCTACCGGCCCGGAATTGAATCGTGCGCTCGTCGCCGCCGGCGGCGGCATCTGGGGGCTGCGACTCGCGCGACACCTGTGGCGGCGCAATCGCGGGCAGCCGGAAGACCCGCGCTATCGACAGTTCCGCCTGCAGTGGGGCGACGCCGCGCCGCGCAACATGTTCTGGCTGTTCCAGTTCCAGGCGCTGATCTCGATGCTGCTGTCGATCGCGTTCTTCATCCCCGCATACAGCGCGGCAGCCCCGTCCCGGTCCGCGATCGCCGCGGCAGTAGCGATCTGGATCGCCGCCGTCGCCGGAGAGACTGCGTCCGACCGGCAACTCAAGCGGTTTCTCGCGGATCCCGACCACGGCGGCCAGGTCTGTCGCGCCGGCTGGTGGCGCTATTCGCGGCACCCCAACTATTTCTTCGAGTGCGTGCACTGGTTCGCGTACGCGGCACTGGCAATCGGAATGCCGTGGGGATGGCTGACGCTGATGCCTCCCTTCCTGATGGCATGGCTGCTGCTCAAGGTATCCGGCTTGCCGCTGCTCGAAGCGCGTCTGGTGCAAAGCCGGCCGGGCTACCGCGAGTACATGCGCACGACCAGCGCCATCGTTCCGTGGCCTCCGAGGCCGGCGCCCGGCCCTTCCCCCACCCGATCCGATCACCCTGAAGACCGGAGTACGCGATCATGACCGCTACCACCTCGCAACCGTCGCCGGCCTCGGCGGCGGCACCCAACGACGCCTGGCTGATTCGCTGCTGCGAGCGCGGCTGGCTGCCGGACCGGCTGATCCGGGCCGGCATGCGCTCGCTGATGCGGCAACGCCTGCGCGACGAACACGCGTATGACGGCGAACGGCGCGCGGCGGCCTACGACACGCTGGTGCGTGAACTGGGCGCGAGCCCGATCGCAATCGAGACGCTCGCGGCGAACACGCAGCATTACGAAGTGCCCGGCAGCTTCTTCGAGGCCCATCTCGGCCCGCGGCTCAAATATTCGTGCGGCTATTACCCGCGTGGCGACGAAACGCTGTCGCAGGCCGAGGAGGCCATGCTGGCGTTGTACGCGCAGCGCGCCAGGCTGGAGGACGGCCAGCGCATTCTCGACCTCGGATGCGGCTGGGGTTCGCTGTCGCTCTGGCTCGCCGAACGGTATCCGGCCGCGCAGATCGTCGGCCTGTCGAATTCGCACGGTCAACGCCACTTCATCGAGCGATGCGCGACGCAGCGCGGGCTGACGAATCTGCGAATCGTGACCGGCAACGTGGTGGAGTTCGACTTCGATCCCGCGGATACCGGTTTCGACCGTGTGCTCTCGATCGAGATGTTCGAGCACATGAAGAACTACGGGCAACTGCTCGCCAAAATCGCGCGCTGGATGCACGACGACGGCAAGCTCTTCGTGCACATCTTCGCGCACAAGCTGCTCGCCTATCACTTCGCGGTGCACGACGACACCGACTGGATGTCGCGCTATTTCTTCACGGGCGGGACGATGCCGTCGGCCGACCTGCTGCTGCGGTTCCAGGACGACGTGCGCATCGCCCGCCAATGGTGGCTCGACGGGACTCACTACGCCCGCACGGCCAATCAGTGGCTCGCGTCGCTCGATGCGGCGCGCCCCCGGGTCATGCCGATTTTCGAGACGGTCTACGGCGCCGACGCCCGCATCTGGTTCCAGCGCTGGCGGATGTTCTACATGGCGGTCGCCGAGCTGTTCGGCTATGCCGACGGGCAGGAATGGGGCGTCGCCCACTATCTGTTCGACAAGCGCCGGGTGCTCGCATGACGGCCGCAATCGCGTACCGGGTTCTCCGCCGTGCGGCCGTCACGGTCGTGACGGCGCTCGCGATCGGCGCCGCCGGGTGCTCGGGCAGCCCGTCGAACCCGAATCCGCGCGCCGCCGTTCCGCTGTCGACCGTACCCGTCGACTTGCCGCGCTACATGGGCCGCTGGTACGTGATCGCGAACATCCCGTATTTCGCGGAACGCCACTTCGTCGGCAGCCGGGCCGAGTGGCGCCTGCGCGACGATGGCCGGATCGACGACGCATTCGTCGGCCGCAAAGGCGGCTTCGACCAGCCCGAGAAGCACTATCGGTTCGTCGACGCGGTCAAGCCCGGCAGCGGCGGCGGCGAATGGCGCGTGCGGCTGTTCTGGCCGGTGTATGTCACGCAACTGACGCTCTACGTCGACCCCGACTACCGGTACACGATCCTCGGCTACCCGGGCAAGACGCTCGGCTGGATCTTCTCGCGCGAGCCGACGATGGACGAGGCCACCTATCGCTCGCTGCTCGCCCGGCTCGATGCGATGGGTTACGACACGTCGCGCTTCAGGCGGGTGCCGCAAACACCCGACCAGATCGGCAAGCCGGGCTTCGCGTCGCCCGGCGATCGCGAATGACCACCGCACCTGCATCCGCCGCGTGCGGTGCGACGTATATGAGCACATGTGATTCCCGAACCTGCACTTGTGACTGACGGAGACCATTCGCGATGCACCCGGAACTTTCAATGTCGCTGCCCGGCCGGCGGATTGCCGTCGTCGGCGCCGGCATCGCGGGCCTGGCCAGCGCGTACTTGCTGGCCCGCCGTCACCGTGTGACGCTGTTCGAGGCCGCCGACTACCTCGGCGGTCACACGCACACGGTCGACGTCGAACTCGACGGCGCACGCTACCCCGTCGACACGGGATTCCTCGTGTTCAACGACCGGACCTATCCGAACCTGATCGCGCTGTTCGACGAACTGGGCGTGGCCGCCCATTCGACCGACATGTCGTTTTCGGTTTCGGTCGACGGCGGCCGGCTCGAATGGGCCGGCAGCAACCTGAACACGGTGTTCGCGCAACGCCGCAACCTGTTCTCGCCGACCTTTCTCGGGATGTTGCGCGACATCCTGCGCTTCAACGCGTCCGCGCAAGATCACCTCGAATCGGCGAGCCGGCAGCGTCTTTCGGTCGGGGAACTGCTCACGGCCGGCGGTTACGGCGCATCATTCCAGCATCACTACCTGCTGCCGATGGCGGCCGCGATCTGGTCGAGCGCGGCCAACGACATCCTGCGGTTTCCGGCGGCGACGTTCCTGCGCTTCTGCCTGAATCACGCGTTACTGCAGGTCAACAACCGGCCGGCCTGGCGCACCGTCGCGGGCGGCGCGCGGCAGTACGTCGAGCGCATCGCCGCGACGCTCGACGACGTGCGCGTGAATACGCCGGTCCGCGCGATACGGCGCGACGACGCGGGCGTGACGGTGGCGACCGATACAGCCGGTCACGAGCGGTTCGACGCGGTCGTGCTCGCGTGCCATGCGCCGACCAGCCTACGGCTGCTCGCGGATGCCAGCAAGGCCGAGCGCGACGTGCTCGGCGCCGTGCGCTACCAGCACAACGTCGCGGTGCTTCATACCGATACCGCGTTGCTGCCGCGCCGGCGGCGCGTGTGGTCGGCGTGGAACTACCTGGGCGGCCGGCCGAGGCGCACGGGCGGCGAATCGCCGGTGTGCGTGAGCTACCTGCTCAACCAGTTGCAGCCGCTGCCGTTCCGCTCGCCGGTCGTCGTCACGTTGAATCCGGTCGACGAGCCCGCGCCCGACACCCAGCTCGGCCGCTACGATTACGAGCATCCGCTGCTCGATCTCACGGCCGTGGATGCGCAGCATCGCCTGCCGATGCTGCAAGGGCGGCGCAATACCTGGTTTGCGGGAGCGTGGACGGGCTACGGCTTTCACGAGGACGGGCTGAAGTCCGCGTTGCGCGTCGCCCGCGACTTCGGTGTCGCTCCGGCCTGGGCCAAGCCATGAGCGCACCCTTTGCCCGCGACGGCACGGCCGCCCGGCTTCTCGTCGGCAACGTGATGCATGAACGGCTGCGGCCCGTGCGCCATGCGTTCACGTATCCGGTCTTCCAGGTCTGCTGCGACGTCGAACGGCTGGGAGAAATCGATGGCAGCTGGTTCGGTATCGATCGCTGGCGCCCGCTCGGACTCGCGTTGCGTGACTACGGCCCGCGCGACGGCCGCGCGCTCGGCCCGTGGATGCGCGATGTCCTCGCACACGCCGGCATTCCAGCCGACGGCCCGATCTGGCTGCAGACGATTCCGCGCATCTTCGGCTACGCGTTCAATCCGGTGAGCTTCTGGTACTGCTACGACCGCGCGGGCCGGCTTCGCGCGCTGTACGCCGATGTGCGCAACACGTTCGGTGCGCACCACGGCTACCTGATGAGTGCGATGCGCCACGCGCCGATCGGAGCTGACACCGTGCTCGTCTGCCGCAAGACGTTTCATGTCTCGCCGTTTTGCGACGTCGTCGGAGATTACGCGTTTCGCGTGCGTCAGCGCGGCGATCATCTGAACGTGGCGATCGACTATCGCGACGACGACGGTCTGCTGCTGCGCACGGCAATCGGTATGCGGTCCGCGCCGCTGACGGCGGCACGCGCGTGGCGCGCGCTGGCCCGGCAGCCGCTTAACGCGATCAACGTCGTCATTCGCATTCATTGGCAAGCGCTGCGGCTGTGGCTCGCGCGCGTGCCGTTCTATGGCAAGACGCCCCCCGGCCGTTCTGCCGCTGCCGATTCGCCATTGTCCCGTTCGCCGGGCGCGTCGCCACGCGGCCGCTCGGCGATGTCCGATCACGAGGCTCGTCCATGACCTTGCTGCGCCTGCTGTCTCCCGCATCGCAACCGGCGATGCCGCTCTCGGCCCGGTTGTTCATCGCGCTTCTACGACAAATCCGCGACGGCCACCTGACGCTTGTAACGCCCGAAGGCGCGCAGCATGTGTTCGGCGATCCGCACTGCCAGCCGGCCGCGACGCTGCAGGTCCGCGACTGGCGGGCGTGCCGTGCGATCCTGCGCGCGGGCGACATCGGATTCGCGGAAGCGTATCGCGCCGGCTGGATCGACACGCCCGAACTCGTCGCGCTGCTGCGCCTCGCGATCCGCAATCAGCCGGTGATCGCGAAGACGGTGACCGGCGGCCGCCTGGCACGCGTCTGGTACGCGCTGCGTCACCGGCTGAGGATGAATACGCGGGCCGGCAGCCGCCGCAACATCCACGCGCACTACGATCTCGGCAACGACTTTTACGGGTTGTGGCTCGACGACACGTGGACGTATTCGAGCGCATGCTTCGACGGCGACACGCAGCGTTCGCTCGCCGACGCGCAAACGGCGAAGTATCAGCGCATCGTCGATTCGCTCGGCCTGCGCGCGGGCATGCGCGTGCTCGAGATCGGGTGCGGCTGGGGCGGCTTCGCCGTGCATGCCGCACGGCAAGGCATACGCGTGCATGGCGTCACCATCTCGCAGGCGCAATACACACTGGCCCGCGAGCGCATCGCGCGCGCCGGGCTGTCCGATCGGGTCACGCTCGAATTGCGCGACTATCGCGACGTCGACGGCCAATACGATGCGATCGTGTCGATCGAGATGTTCGAGGCCGTGGGCGAAACGTTCTGGCCGGTGTATTTCGACACGCTCAGGCAGCGCCTGAAGCCCGGTGCTCGCGCGCTGATTCAATCGATCACGATCATCGAGTCGCTATTCGACGCGTACCGCACGTCAAGCGACTTCATTCGCGAGTTCATCTTTCCCGGCGGGATGCTGCCGAGCCCGGAGCGTTTCATCGATGCCGCGCGGCGGGCCGGCCTGGCCGCCGAACCGGTGCTCGGGTTCGGCGACGACTACGCGCGCACGCTGCGCACCTGGCGGGCCGCGTTCGAGGCGCGCATCGACTCGGTGCGCGCGCAACGGTTCGACGAGACGTTCATTCGCACCTGGCGGCTCTATCTCGCCTATTGCGAAGCGGGATTTGCCGAGCGGCGGACCGACGTGATGCATTTCATCGTGTCGTCGGGCGGCTGACATGCGGCGCCGGCTTGCGATGCTCGCCGCAGTCGCGGCCGCGGCGCTGGCTGCCCCCTTGTTCGCCGGCGCGAGCTGTGTCGACGACATCGCATCGGCGCGACTAATCGGATCCGGCCGGTTCTGCATACTGGGCATCTGCCTGTACGACGCCCAGCTGTGGGCGCCCCGGCCCCCCGGCGCGTTCGACACGCCGTTTGCGTTGTCGCTGGCCTACCGTCACGACGTGAAAGGCGAGCGGCTCGTCTCGACGGGCATGGACGAAATCGAGAGACTCGCACCCGCGCCGTTGCCGGCGACGACGCTCGATGCTTGGCGCCGCGATATCGAACGGGCTTTCACCGACGTATCACGCGGCGACGTGCTGTGCGGCGTGTATGTGCCCGAGCGCGGTGCACGCTTCTACACCAACGGCCGCCTCACGGCCGACGTGACCGACCCGGCGTTCGCGCGCGCATTCTTCTCGATCTGGCTCGACCCACGCACGCGGGCAAAGTCGTTGCGCCGTCAGTTGCTGGGCGACGATGCGCGCTGATTCGACGGTGAGCGGCGATGGTCCGATGTATCGACGTATCGACGCCGGCAGCGCTGCTCGACCGGACAGTTCGCCAGGATCCTTCTCGACGCGTGATTCGCCATGGTCAACAAGATGCACTTGCCTGAGAAGACATGCGAGACCTGCGGCTTGCCTTTCAGCTGGAGAAAGAAATGGAAAGCCGCGTGGGACGAAGTCCGATATTGCTCCGAGCGTTGCCGTCGGAATCGGCGGCCGCGTTCCAGCATGAAAACAAACGCTGCACGTCGGTGACTTCGCGTTGACGAGCCGGTCGCGAGCAGCGCGCGTGCCCGGATAGCGCTTCGATCCGAGACGGAGTGCTCGCGCCTGTTTCGGGCAATCGTGATCGATCGGCACCGGTGTGCGCAGGCGTGCTCATCGGAGCGGCCCCCCTCCTTCCCGGCGTCTGGGTTGCAGCATGCGCGGCTGCCTTCAGGCGGTTCACTCCTCCTCGTTTCAGCTGCACGACGCTTGCGTGAACGCCCGGTCATTTGCGTTCGCGCGAACGGTCGCGAACCGAAGCCAGCCGTATCGACACGCAAATGTGCGACACGATCGCTTCATGTATCGAAATCACAAACCTTTCACCGTACTTTCCAGCCCATTTTGGCGCAGTTTTGCTGCCATTCCATTGACCTCAAACATCGTTTCATATGCGTTGAAAACGCGCAATTTCGTTGCATACACGAGCATTCACGTGCTTACACTGCAATTTTCAGACGCTCACCCGATGTTTGACGCAAAAACTCAAGGCACAATTTATTTCATGAATCACTTATCCGCTTCACTTTCCGGAGAATTTGCATACAATCCAGCTGTGACGCATGAATCGACCGAGGGAGGCCCCGTGCCAACACGCAATCACGACATCAAGCCGCGCCGGTTTCCGGCGTGTCCGGCTTCATTGATGACGCGCGTGTCCGTCGCCCCGGCACGCAGCCCGTCACACCACGCCGGTACGGCGCTCGACCGGCCGATTGCATCGCGCTTGCGGGTCGCCGCGCAGCAGCGCGGCCAACGCTGCCGGCGCCGCTCACCACAGGTGCCCGACCGGTGTGCAAGCGCCAGCCTGCACGGCGCACTGCCCGAACGGCGATCGAACACCGTTGCGGCTCGCGTGTGTCCCACGCTACTCGTCACGGGCTGGCTGACTGTATCCGACGAAACGATCGAGCAAGCCGGCCTGCACGTCAGCGAGCGCGTCGAGTCGGTGCCGCGCGCGCTACGACAGCCGGGCCCGGCTGTCGACGCCCTGATCGCCGAGGTCTCGTCGTTGCATATGGCTCTGGCGATTCAATTCGTGTTGCTGGCACAGGCGCGCCGTGTCCGCGCGGCCGCGATCATCTATGAGTACGGCAGCGTGCAGGCCCTCGCGTTGATCCGCCTTGCAGGGTTCCATCTGTTTCACTCGGTCGGCGGCCGCGTCGACCAGGCGTTCGTCCTGGCCAGGTTGCAACAGTCCGCCGCCGTCATGCTCGCGGCGAAGCCGACGGCGAACGACCCGATGTTGCGGTTCCGCCGGAACGTCGGCGGCTGGGCCCCGGCAACGCCAATGGGTCCGTCGTGCGCGATCAGGACCGGATCTCCGGTGACGCTGCCGGGCCGCCATGCACGCCCGCGCACGCCAGGTGAGCGCCACCCCGTCGGCGCGTCATCGAAATAGCGACGGCGTTCGCCCGGTTTTTATCCAGGAAACACAGGCAAATCATCACCTCTGTCGCGATCCATCGCATGACCCCCTAACCTCGAGAAACGAACCGAAATGGGCAATCTGATCGACGCTCCCGAGCACACCTTGACTGCGATCGACGAGGGCATTCCTCTGTCGCACATCATCCGTCGTCGGCTCGAGAACGCGGGCGTGCGCTTCCATGCAAACGACAACATCGCCGCGCACCTGCGCGACGGCGAACTGGAGGCGTTGCAGAACGAAGTTGCGCAGGGAATGGAAGCGGTGCTTCGCTCGCTCGTGATCGACGTCGACAACGACCACAACACCCGGGAAACCTCGCGGCGCGTCGCGAAGATGTTCATCCGCGAGGTGTTCGCGGGCCGCTACGACGCGGCGCCGTCGGTCACCGAATTTCCGAACGTCGAGCGGCTGGACGAGCTGCTGATCGTCGGGCCGCTGCGCGTGCGCAGCGCCTGCTCGCATCATCTCTGCCCGATCATGGGCCGCATCTGGATCGGCGTGCTGCCGAGCGCCGCGTCGAATCTGATCGGCCTGTCGAAGTACGGAAGGCTCGTGAACTGGGTCATGACGCGCCCGCAGATCCAGGAAGAAGCGGTCAAGCAGATCGCCGATCTCCTCGAATCGCGCATCTCGCCCGACGGGCTTGCCGTCGTACTCGAGGCCGAGCACTTCTGCATGCATTGGCGCGGCACCAAGGACGACCAGGCAAGAATGACCAACAGCGTGATGCGCGGGAAATTTCTCGCGGACGCATCGCTTCGCCGAGAGTTTCTCGCCTTGTTGTCCGGAAAGAATGCGTAATGCGCGCGACAGGCATTCGCGACGAATGCGACGGCACCGTGCCCGGCCATGAGCCGCGCCTGCTCGTCACCGCGGGCGCGCAACAGCAGGAAGCGCAAAGCCATACGGAGTTCCCGATGAACTGCTCGCACGATTCGCTCCGCCCGTCGTCCGGCCAGGGTCGATCGACGAAGCCGCATTCAGGCAGGCAGCAACGCCGGGACGCGTCTCGCGCGAGGTCGCGCCCGGGCGGCAGAACCGAATTCACCGCAGATGCGGTCGTTCAGCCCGACGAAGCACCTGACGCGCATGCGGAACTCGACCAATTGCTGTCTCGCGTCGCCGCCGGCGACGAGCACGCGTTCGCGCAGCTGTATCGATTGACGGCGGCGCGGCTGTACGGCGTGATCGTCCGGATGATCCGCGACGGCCACGAAGCGGAAGACCTGCTTCAGGACGTGTTCACGACGGCGTGGCGTCGCGCCGATTCATTCGACGCCGGACGCGGCACGGCAATGACATGGCTGATGACGCTCGCACGCAATCGGACCATCGACCGGATCAGGCAACACCGCGAGCTTCCGCTCGACGACGAACTGGCGCTGTCGATCCCCGACGAAAACCCGACACCCGACCTCGGCGCTCAGGCGAGCCAGGAGCGCCTGCGTCTGGAGCGCGGGCTCGCGCATCTGTGCGAACGGCAGGCGTATGTGCTGCGGGAAGCGTTTCATGGCGGCGCGTCGTATGCGGAGCTGGCCGAACGCATGCAGGTGCCGCTCGGCACGATGAAGAGCTGGATTCGCCGCAGCCTGATGCGACTCAGGATGTATCTCGAGCAATGAGCACGCGAATCGCTTCGCGGTTCGAGCAGAGATCATTGGCGATCCGAAGCGAAGGGTGCATCCACACCGCACATGCATGCTTCGCACGCTCCGTTTTCGACGGCGGCGGCAGATGACGGAACGGCCTACAGCGATTCGATATTCCGCACCACGCTGTCCGCCTGCATGCGAATCGCTTCGAGCGCCTCGTCATCAAAGCGCGCGAGCTGCCGATAGACCATTCCAATCCGATTGTTGTGCTGCAGCGCGCCGCGGTGCCGGTCGAAAAAGTCCCAGTACAGCGCGTTGAACGGGCATGCGCGCGCGCCGGTTCGAGCATTGCGGTCGTACGCGCAGCCCTTGCAGTAATTGCTCATCCGATGGATGTACGCGGCGCTGGAAACGTAGGGCTTGGTCGCCATTGCCCCGCCGTCGGCGTATTGACTCATGCCGAGCGTGTTCGGCATCTCGACCCATTCGAACGCATCGATATAGACACCGAGGTACCACTCATGCACGTCGTGCGGATCCAGCCCGGCCAGCAGCGCAAAGTTGCCGATCACCATCAGCCGCAGGATGTGATGCGCATGCGCGTCTTCGAGCGACTGCCGCAGCGCATGCGACATGCAGGCCATTCGCGTGCGGCCATCCCAGAACCAATGCGGCAACGGGCGGCGATGACCGAACGCATTGCTGTTTTCATAGCCCGGCATGCGTGCCCAGTACACGCCTCGCACGAACTCGCGCCAGCCCAGTATCTGCCGGATGAATCCTTCGACCGCGGCAAGCGGCGCCGCGCCGCTGTGATACGCGTGCTCGGCCCGCGCGACGACCTCGCGCGGATTCAACATTTTCACATTGAGCGCGAACGACAGCATCGAGTGGAACAGGCGCCGCGCGCTCCCGTGCATCGCGTCCTGGAACTGCCCGAAAAACGGCAGTGCGTGCCGGATGAAGGCGTCGAGGCACGCGAGCGCTTCGGCTCGATCGACGGGCCAGCGAAAGTCGCCGGCCGACGGCTCCCCGAAGCTGCGCACGCCCGCCGCAACGATCTGTTGCCACAGCACGCGATGATCGTGATGCGGACGCCAGTCGGCCGGTTCCGCGGGCGAGCCGGACCATGCCTGGCGGTTTTCGGCATCGTAGTTCCACTGCCCGCCCGCCGGCCGCCCTTCCCCGTCGAGCAATACGCGGTGCCGCACGCGCATGCTCCGGTAGAAGCGATCCATGATCCATGATCGGCCCGTTCCGAGCACATGCCCGACCTCGTCTCGCGTCGTATGGAAATGACCGGTATCGACCGCGCGAACCGGCACGCTCGCCGATGCCGCATAGGCGTTCAGCTGCTGGTCGACACGCCATTCGTCCGGCAGCAGATACTCGATGCACGCTGCGCCGTGAAGCTCGGCGACGCTGTCCAGGTTGGCGGGAATGGCCTGACGATTGAGCGGGTCGTCGATCTCGATGTAGTGCACGCGATGGCCCGCATCGCGCAACAGCGTCGCGAAGCGACGCATCGCCGCAAAGATCGCAATCAGCTTCTGAGCATGATGGAGCGTGTAGTCGGTTTCCTGCCGAACTTCCATCAGCACGTAGATCGTTTCGGCCCGGACATCGGAAAACCAATGATGATTCGGGTCCAGCTGATCCCCGAGGACAAGCCTTAAAGTCTTCATGGAACGCTTCGCGGTTGACGATCGCCGCCTGGGTTGTCGAGACACCTGCGCGTCGAACGAAACACCTTGCCCCTCCGTACGCGCGGCACCGCGCACGCCTGACCAACCTCGCGACACCGAGCGGTACCGCTTCGAAGCATTCTAGCCGGCTCGCGCTTCGCGAACCACCTTTCCTGACGAAAATCCGCATGTTGAATCACTTTCCTGCTTCGTATTTCACGCAAACTGCGTACAATCCTGAGACAACAGTACGTCGACTTCAGGAGAGCAACGATGCCCCCTCGCAAGTATCGCGATACGCCCCATCGCTATCGCAGCGGCGAGGCCGCGCGCCTGGCGCGCATGCCGGCAGCCACGCTGAGAATCTGGGAAAGGCGCTATGGCGTGGTTGCGCCGCCCAAAACGCCGTCCGGACAACGGCTGTACTCGGACGACGACGTCCAGCGAATTCGATTGCTGAAAACGCTCGTCAATCAGGGCCACGCGATCGGCTCGATCGCCAGCCTGAGCCGCGAGGAACTCGAGGCGTTGTCGTTGACGAATACGCGTGACCCGGCGTTTCACGAGGCAAGTGTGAGCCTCGCGGTCGTCGGCGCGCTTTCGATTCCGGAATCCGCGATAGAGCGAATGGGAATCCGGATCGCCGCGCGAATCGACTCGCTCGACGACACGAGCGCGCATGCGGGTACGTCAGTCGATGCCCTCATCGCGACGACCACGTCGCTCCATGAGGATGTCGTTTCGCAGCTCGCTGCCGTGGCGCAACAGCTCAACGCGCACGCCGTGGCCGTCGTATACGGGTTCGGCACGGCAGAGGCGGTCGAGCTGGCGCGTCTGTCGGGGTTCGAGCTGTTCCGGTCGACGGAAGGCCAGACCAACCCGATATCGATCATTTCGAAACTGGCGCAAGCCGTCGTCAAGTCGCGCCAATCGAATGACGCGGATCGCGGGCTCTGGCTGCGCACGCGGCGACGCTTCGACGAGGCGACGCTCGCGTCGCTCAGCGGCCTGTCCACCACCGTCAAATGCGAGTGTCCGCGTCATCTCTCCGAATTGATCATGCAGCTCAGTGCGTTCGAGCGATACAGCGACGAATGCGTGTCGCGATCGCCGGCCGATGCGCTGCTGCACCGCCACCTTGGAGACGCAGCGAACCGGGCAGCCGAATTGCTCGAAACGGCGCTTGCCGTCATTCTTCGCGAAGAGGGATTGGGCGGGTCGACGCCGGAACTGAAGGCGCTGTAGCGCGGCACACGCCGCCGGCTGTTCCGACCTGCCCACGACGGCAGGTGGCGATGCTCTTTCGCGTGCAATGCAGGGCTTGCATCGATCACTGAGCCGAAACCGAAGAACGAGGCGCTGCGGCAGGCGACGTCGGCGGCCTGCCCGTGGTTCCACCATTGGACGCCTTCGCGACGCCATCCACGAACGCGGAGAGATCGTCGAGCACTGACGCCATCCCTCGCAACGGCGCGCCCAGAACACCGACGATCGATGCATGGCTCACGTTCCCGTAACGCATGACCACGACGGTGTCGCCCATCTCTTGCAATGCTCGCGCGAAGCGGGTCGTGTTGCCGGGCTCGACCACGGTGTCGTTCTCCGCGGTGGCCAGCCACATCGGCGGCTCCGTACCCTGAATGAACCGAATTGGCTGGCTCACGGCACGCACTTCCTGCGGGAATATCCTTTCAAGCGTGGTATCGCGCAGCGGCAGGAAATCATAAGCCCCGGCCAGGCCAATCACGCCGGCGATATCGCTCTTCCGCATCGCCTGTGCCGCCAGATAGCGGCCGTCGGTCGCAAGCAATGCGGCAATCTGCGCACCCGCGGAATGCCCCATCAGAAACAGGCGACGTGGATCGCCGCCGAACGCAACCGCGTGCTCGCGTGCCCACGCGACCGCCTGCGCCGCATCGTCGACGAAACCGGGAAAGGTAGTCGCCGGATACGTCCTGTAGTCGGGTAAGACGGCAACAAAACCCCTCGACGCGAGCGCCTCGCCCACGAACAGATAGTCCTTGCGCTCGCCGGACTGCCAGCTTCCGCCGTAAAGGAACACGACCACAGGGGCGCCCGCGCTCGCATCGGCCGGCCAGTGATGCAAGACGCGCGTGGGCAAGTAGACGTCGAGCACCTGGCGTTCGCCGGATCCGTACGGGATACCTGCGAAAAGACTGAACGTGTAGCTCGGCGTCAGCGCATTCAGGAGCCGCACCGGGCTGCACGCGGAGAGGAGACCGGCCGCGAGCAGCACCGACAGGACGACGAGTCCGGCTTTCATGTTCATGGAGATCCCCATACCTGACGATTCCGGCCGCATCCGCCGCCTGGTATGTGGTTTACGGCGCTTGCGCGCAAGCGGATGCATGCATCGCATGGCAGCCGCTCCCCCTTAACGGCATCCAGGTCTTCCGTACGCGCGTGCATCCGTCCGCAACGGAGAGTCGTATGTGGAAGGGAGTTGTGAACAACGCGGAATGCCGACCACCGCTCGCTGCCAAGCAAACGTCCGGTGGCGAGTCCGCTAGTCGACGATAGTGAGAGCCGACTGCCATGAACGTTCTACCTGCCACTTACCCCGAGATGCAACGTCGACATGGCGGCGCGGCGAGCATGCCGTTACCGATCCCGCGCGAGCGATCATGAGAAGCGCGCCGAATCAACTGACGTCGAGCACGCGAAAGTCCGGTACCGCTCGCGTGTACGTCTATCTCGCGACGACCCAGACAGGATGGCTGGTATGCGTGATGACTGCCGCATCGCATCACGCGGCGTGGGGCGTCACCTACGCGCTGATCGCGACAGCCGGCCATCTTCTCTTCGCGCGTCGGCCAGCATCCGAGGCGCGGATTGTCATCACGGTCACGGTGTCCGGATGGTTATGGGACAGCACCGTTGCACATTCCGGCCTGCTCGTGTACCCGAACGGCGTTCTTCTCAAAGGCACAGCGCCGTACTGGCTCGCGGGGCTGTGGGCGCTGTTCGCGATTCAACTCAATACCTTGCTGCACTGGCTTCGGGCGCGACCGCTCATCTCGGCGCTCGTCGGTGCATTCGCAGGCCCCGCATCCTTTCGCGCAGGTGCGGCGCTGGGGGCCGTTCATTTCACCGATCCGGCTGCAGCGCTCGCCGTTCTCGCAACCGGCTGGGCGTTCATCTTGCCGGCCGCGCTTGCGATTGCAAGCCATTGGGATGGCGTAACGCCCCCTTCTCCTCCGCCAATCGGCGCAGGCGACATGAATGACGCCCGCGCCGGATAGAGCCGGAAGCGTCGCAAGCCAGCTTTATCTCCGATCCCGTTCAAATTGCCAACGTACCTTCTCGGGCACCACACATGACAAGCTCCGAACTGCCTTATGAATCCCGCCCCGTTATCGTATGGTTTCGGGATGACCAACGACTCAGCGACAATCCCGCACTCTCTCATGCGGTCAGCACCGGCCATCCTGTTGTTTGCGTCTACGTCTACGACCCTGCCCCGACGCTCGGGCGTCCCATGGGAGGCGCGCAAAAGTGGTGGCTGCACGAGTCGTTGAAAAAACTCGACGGCTCGCTTTCCGCTCTCGGCGGCTCGCTGCTCGTGCTTCGCGGTAACGAACACGAAGCCATCAGGCACCTCGCCGTCGAAACCCGGGCGGCGATGGTTTGCTGGAATCGCCGCTACTCGAAAGCGCAAACGGAAATGGATGCATCGATCAAGAAAGACCTGATCGCGCGCGGCATCGACGTGTCGACATTCAATGGCCACCTTTTGCGGGAACCCTGGACAGTGGCCACGCGCGAAGGCTTGCCGTTCCAGGTATTCAGCGCTTACTGGAAAGCCGCTCGCCGCGACAATTTTTTCCCGCCGTGCCCGCTGTCGGCGCCCGCTCGGGTCACGTTCTTTCCCGTCTCCAAGAACATCAGCGCACACGTCCGTACGCTTCCTGAACTTGCACTGCAGCCCTCGACGCCAGACTGGGCGGAGGGTCTGCGTGCGACCTGGCGATGCGGCGAGGAAGCGGCCGGGCATCAACTCGAGGCCTTCATTGAAAACTCGTTTTCCGATTATGCCGGCGCTCGAGATTTTCCGGCCGCTCGAGCGACGAGCCGGCTTTCTCCCTATCTTCGCTTTGGAAATATCTCGGCCCGGCAGGTGTGGTACGCAACGTTATCAGCGGTAGACACCCTGCGAAGCAGGCGAGTTGTTCGCATTGACGATGCCAAAAATGAGTCGTTGAGCAAGTTCTTCAGTGAACTCGGATGGAGAGAATTCTCGTATTACCTGCTCTATCACTGCAAACCCCTTCATCAGTTCAATTTTCGGCGTCAGTTTGACGCCATGCCGTGGCGCACCGATGCCAAGGCGCTTCGCGCGTGGCAAACGGGGAAAACAGGATATCCGCTGGTAGACGCCGGCATGCGCGAGCTTTGGTACACGGGCTGGATGCACAACCGCGTGCGCATGGTGACAGCGTCATTTCTCACCAAGCACTTGCTGATCGACTGGCGCGAGGGCGAAGCATGGTTCTGGGATACGCTGGTTGATGCGGACGAGGCAAGCAATCCCGCCGGGTGGCAATGGGTGTCAGGAAGCGGCGCCGACGCAGCCCCGTATTTTCGAATCTTCAATCCTGTTTTGCAGGGGAAAAAGTTCGACCCGAGAGGCGAATACACGCGGCGGTGGGTGCCCGAACTATCTGCACTCCCCGCCGAAACGGTCCACAGCCCATGGACCGCTTCCGCTGAAGCGCTGCAAGAAGCATCCATCGCGCTCGGCGCAAGTTATCCCTTTCCGATCGTGGATCACCAGGATGCACGCGCGCGAGCCCTCAGTTCGGTAGATATCCTGAATACACAGAACCAAATGAAGTGACCCTCGATTGCCATCCGGAATCGAATCACGAATCGCCGATTGAAACGTTCGGGCTCGACCGTGCGACGGGGGCGCCCCGACGACATACCGAGAACGACGTGACGTGCGAGCGCGCCCGGCCTGCTTCCGCACATCACGCCTTCCTCCAGGTACAGGCTGAAGTATCAGGGCATCAGCACGGAGTCGACCACGTGAATCACGCCATTGGACTGCATGACATCGCCGATCGTGACGTGCGCGACATTGCCCTTGTCGTCGGTGACGGCTAGTCCGTTCGGGCCATGGCTGACGATCAGGGAATCGCCTTCGACCGTCTTCAGCGTTGCCTTGCCGCCGCCTTGCTCGACCGCCCTGGCAAGGTCGAATGCCGTGAGTCGTCCGGATACGACGTGATACGTCAACACCTTGACGAGCACAGCCTTGTTCTCCGGCTTCAATAACGTCTGCACCGTGCCGGCCGGCAACGCGGCGAATGCTTCGTTGGTCGGTGCAAATACCGTGAAGGGCCCCTTGCTCGACAATGTGTCGACCAGCCCGCCCGCCTTGACCGCTGCGACCAGCGTCGTGTGGTCATGAGAATTCATCGCGTTTTCGACGATGTTCCTCGACGGGTACATCGCGGCGCCACCCACCTCGACCGTCTGCTCCATCGACATGGATCCTGCCTCGGTGGCCGGCGCGTACATGCACGTTGCGAATGCAAGGGCGAGCGCCACGCCACCCAGTTTTGCTTTGCTGAAAGATTTCATTTTAGTACTCCGCAAAATTGCCGCCGTGGTTGGAAGCAATCGGAGATACGAGTCGAGCCGCGCAGCGGATGCAAGGTCGAACACTTCATCGCGGACAGATCTGCGATCCAGGGCATCTCAAGGGTGTCGAAAACCTTGCCCATCTTCAATCGCCACTGCATCCGTTCTCGCTCGGCCACCGTATCTGCGTATGTCATCCAGCCAAGGTGCTCGGTGTCCCACCTCGGGAAATGGCGTCGCGATGGCATTCAGAGGAGACAACTCATGAAGCTTTTCATCGGTATCGTCGTTGCCGCAGCGGCGCCGTTCGCGCTCAGCGCTTGCGGAGGCGGAGATGACATTGCTCCCGTGGCAGCACAACATCCGGAGAATCTGGCCATCTGGACCGCGCTCGGCGGTGATTCGGCTGCCCCCGGCGTAGTGGCCGGCGTGGTCAATGCGGCTGTCGCAGGCCTTTTGGCGGACCCGGTCGAAGCGCCCTATTTTGCGGCCGTATCAGGTAATGCGAGCCACAGCAGTGCAGCCCATGACACCCCCGCACGGCTTGAAGCATGTCTCACGTTGCAGTTTGAATCGCTCCTCGGCGGTCCGTACACCTACCCTGGCCCCGTCAAGGTCGCCGGAGACATCGACTCCCAACCGGAGATGTGCCAAGACATGACGACTGCCCATAACGACGTCGGCGTTCCAGGCTGCGTGTTCGACCAGTTCATGGTGGATCTCGTCGCGACGCTGCAAAGCAAGCTCTCGGCCGCGGACTTTGCCGCACTGACGTCGACGACGAATGGAACGTACACGCTTACCGAGAAAAACTCAGCCGGCATCCCGGTCGGCACAAAATTCCAGTTCAGTGCGGTACCCACCCTCTTCAACCTGCGTAATACCATCATCAGCGCCACACCCGGCGGCCCCGTGTATCTTCCCCCGACGGTTGCATCATCATGTACGGGCTGACGGCGGTGCGAAGGACCCACGTGATCGCGTGGGTCGCTGCGGCACTCTCCGTGAGTGTTGCCGGGATCGGCTGGTTGCACACGACGCAAGGGCGACGGCTCCTCACCGAGCTTGGCGTGAAGTGTCCAGTTGATTCCGTCGATTCCCGAACGGTGCTGTCGATTCGCAACAAAGCGATTTTGCAGGAGAGAGGTGTATCAGCGGCCGCCCACCGTCCTGCGTTTGGCCTGCAGCTCGATCGCAGTACGGAAGCAGAAGTGCTGGAAAGAATGTCGCGATACAAGGCGCAGTGCCTCGAATTGTCCCGAGGCTTGCGCTACCTGCGCTGTCGAGGCGTGCCTGCAGAAACGCTCGGCTCGAATGGACCACCCGTGAGCGAAATATGGTTCAGTTTCGCGCCGGATCACACGTTGATGGCCATCAATGTGTACCGTCGCGACATGTCCGCAGATGAAACACGACGGAGCTGGCAGATCGCCGTCCGGAATCTGCACAATGTGCTCGGAGCGCCAACATCTGTGTCTGGAGATACGACGCTGGAAACGCTTATAGGCAAACCCGTGGCGGTTGCACGGGTGAGCTACGCCTATTCGGATTACGTAGCGACGGTCACCGCATCCCACCTGCCATACGGGGGACTGGCAGTCCGCGAACAGTATATGTCTACCGCGGTCAAGCAAGAAGGGTAAACATTCGGACGAGATGCTCGACCGAGGTCCGGCATCTCGCGAACCGCACCGTTGATGAAGGTCTCCAGGAGTCGGCAAAAGTATCAGTCCGCTTTCCAGCTACGACGACGTCCTAGTTCAGCATCCGCTCGTTAGGAACGTCAATAACGTCGCCTGCGTAAAACGCGGCCCGACGACAAAACGACTCAACTGCTGCGGTTGCTTGTTCGGCCGACTAACCCGCGCTCGCGCGCCCAGACGATCGCCTCGCCGCGGCTGTACACGTCGAGCTTCGCGTAGATCGTCGCGACGTGATTGCGCACGGTGTTCGGCGCGAGCCCGAGACGGCCGGCGATTTCCTTGTTGGTCAGGCCATGGCACAGCAGGTCGAACACGTCGCGCTCGCGCGCGGTCAGGTCCGACGGCTGGGCGCCCGCATCCGGCGCATTCGCGCGCCGCACGTTCGCCAGCTTCTCGATCAGCGTGCGGCTGAACCAGAACGCATCCTGCATCGCCGTTTCGATCGCGTAGACGAGCTCCATCTCGGTACGCTTGCGGTCGCTGATGTCGAGCAGCGCGACGAGCAGGCAGTCGCGCCCGTGAATCGCGACGGGGTCGGACGACACGACGCAATCGCGCACGTCGCCTTCACGCGTGCGGATCCGCACATCGGCGTTGCGCACGTTGCCGTCGCGCGCCAGCCGGTCTTCGATGCGCTGCCACGCGGCGCGTTCGGCCCACAGCCCGATCTCCTCCGCGAATTTGCCGAGCAGGTCGTCCTGCGGATGGCCCGTCATCGCGGCGAACGCGCCGTTCACGTCGAGCAACGGCCGTGACGATCGCGGTGGGGACCGGTGCCATCTGGAACGCCGTCGCGGAGCGTTCCTCGCTCTGCCGCAGTGCACGCTCGGCCTGCTTGCGCGGCTCGAGATCCATGAACGTGAACAGCATGCACGCTTCGTCGTTCATGTCGATCGGCTGCCCGGCGACCACCATGGCCTTCGTGCTGCCGTCCGCGAGCTTCAGCACGGCCTCCATCTGCGGAATCGTCGCGCCTTCGCCGAGCCGCTCGATCGCGAGTTCGCGCCGCTCGGCCTGTTCGAGCACGTCGACCTCGTATACCGAGCGGCCGAGCACGTCTTCATGCATGTGGCCGGTCATGTCGAGAAAGCCCTGGTTGACCTTCACGTAGCACAGGTCGTCGAGCCGGCAGATCACGGCCGGCGCCGGGTTCGCGTTGAAGATGCGCTCGAAGCGCTCCTCGGCGCTCGCCCATTCGGTTGCGTCGTGCACCACGAGCGCGAGGCAGTTCGGTTCGCCGGCGGCGTTCGTCAGCACGAGGCTGCGGATGCGGTGGACCTAGCTCACGCTTTCGTCGGAGGCCGATTCGATTTCGACCGGCACGTCGCTGAACTCCTCGCCCGCGATCACGCGATCCATCGGATTTCCCAGGGCGGTTCAGGTGCAACTGGCGGCGGTCGGGATACGACTTCAGCGCCTGTTCGTTGTCCAGTTCGTTCATCGGTTCCTTGTCTATTTCGTCCCGTCATCTTGATGGCTTGATCCACCATCTTCGATGTGGCCATGTCAGAAGACGCTCTTTTGTTCGGCAACGAAAGGTAGATACTAACCCATTGTTTTATATGAATAGTTATTTGGGGCCGCAAGGCAAGGTCTTGTCAGGCTTAAAGGCGTCCAACTGGAAAAACGCGCGGGAATCAAAGGCACCCCTGATGGCGTGGGACACCGCGCCCGTGCAACGCGATATCGACGCTTGTAGTGGACAACCGGTCGAAGCGGACCGATTGCGGCGAATCCCTCCCACTCACACGGGTGGTATCAACGTGCGCGGCATCTTCGATTTCCCAGTGACTCTCTATCCGGAGCGGACTTTGCCAATGTCGCGGCCGACAACGCCATCGCATCAACTCGCCACCGAGCCTAACAAGCAGGCCTTTCGGGCCTGCTTGCACAGCTGGTAATAGTGGAATTTCGAGCCGACACTACCTGCTGACAACAGCCAGCGACCTCCAAGCGAGGGGTAGACAGTATCGCTTTGATTTATATAGGTATTTATTTGGGGGCGCAAGGCGAGGCATTACTGGGGGGGGCATTCCTGAAGGCGCACCATATGGTGCCAAGCATGAGTCGGCGCGGTAATTGCCACGACAATGCCGTGGCCGAGAGCTTCTTCAGCGCCCTAAAAAAGGAGCGAATCAAGCGGCGCATCTATCCGAGTCGGGCGACGGCGACCTCGGACCTGTTCGATTACATCGAAATGTTTTATAACCCGGTTCGTCGGCACGGTTCCGCCGGCGATCTTTCACCGATTGAGTTTGAGCAGCGCTACGCGTTAAACGGCTCGTGAGTGTCTATGAAACTCTGGCCGGTCCAGGGCCTCACACACGAAATTACGGATACCTCCCTCCGGATCCCTCCCAAGCGACGGCTACTGCTTTTCCGTCCTGTCCAGTAATTTCGGCTACCACCGCAGCCGCGCCGGATTTATTGGATCCATCGGCCTCGACCACTGCAGTGCCACGCGCCGCCAACGCTTTCGCTATCGCATCACCGATTCATTTGGACTCGTCGGCTAACAGTTCGACCTTTCCTTCCAGATAACCTCTACTTACATCAGAGCTCGCGCGCTTCACGGTTAACCTGGGCGAGCGCACAGAGCCCGGCAATACCGTATGGGTTGCCAAGTGTCTCCAGTATCTCGACGTGGTTATAGCCTCGTCCAATGACGAGACTCGCAGGCTTACCCGCTTTCCGAACGGCCGCCGCAAAATCGTCGCTTTGCCGCACGAACTCAGGAGTCTCGAGTGTTCCGTGCACCAGCACCAACGGTACCCGCAACTGAGCAAGATGGCGCTGAGGACTCAGACGCTCCTCCGCCTCGTCGGTGAACTTCACGTACTTGCTCCGTGACGACAGGCGCACGGGCTTCAGATCGTATATCCCACTGACCAGCGTTGCGGCCTTGATGAAATCCCCCGGCATCCGGAAGTCCCTCTCCCAGTTCGTGGTGAGCGCAACAGCCGCCAGGTGCGCCCCCGAAGAGTGACCGGATAGATAGATCCGGTCAGGATCACCGCCAAACGATGCTGCATTCCTGTAAACCCACTCTAGGCATCGATTGACCTGCTCGGACATCTGCATGAGGTTTCCCCCGGCCTCGATCACGTTAATGAAATCCGGAGCAATAAAATGCACGCCTCGCTTCACGAACATCTCGGCAATGAAACCGAACTGACTTGCCGAACCGGCGCGCCAAGCTCCACCGTGAACAAAAATGTGAATCGGTGCCTTTTGCGCATTGGTCGGATACAAGTCTAGCGTTTCGACAGACGTTGACCCGTACTTAAGTCTTCTCGGCCCGCCCAGTCGGGCACGCGCGTCTTCGCTATTGGTCTCCCAACGTTTGATCACGGTGTCCAGGTTGGGTGCATAAGCCGCCTGATCATAAGCCCTGTCCAACGATTCCTGATCGAAGTCCAGCCATACGGGCTTGCCGTGCTGTGCGCTCTGTTGGGCGCCGACTTTACTCGCGAGTGCGGCGGCCGTTGCGGCGACCGCGCCCGATAAAACCCTTCTGCGGCTCGCATCGATGATCTTTCTCATCTTCTTTCCCATGGTGACTAACATGCACGGCAACTACGTTCCTTCTCGGTTCAACCTACGGCGGTCCCGATCGTCGATGTTCCCACCAATCGGCAGACGAACTCGAGTGCTATCACGATTCCCGGCACACGCGTTCGTGAAAGACTCGCGCTTTGACCGTACACGTACTATATGCGAGTGTAGGTGGATGAATATTCCGGCGTCAAGACATCGGTTCGGCGCCTCGCGTGATGCACTAGCAACCGTCCGGGGCGCGATGCCGGTAACGATCGCGAGCGTCGAAGGCGCGGGAAAGCGCCAGTTGAACACCCTGCGCCTCGTGCCGCCCTTCGCTTATCGATCGCGGTAGGAATGCCCATTACTGGACACCCCCCGCACAGATCCCGGCGTGCCCAATTCGGGCACCGGGCTCCTACCTTGAGTGTTTGACGGCGAAACGCCGGTCCGGCCACGGATGAAGGATTCGAGGTTGGGGGAGCCACGCATCCGCGATCCGCTCGACCCGCGTCCACGTCATGTGGTCCTTCTGGCTGCGACGCCGAAGCGCTCGCCGCCAGAGATCCACGACGTGGTAACGGAACGCGCCAAGTGCTCGCGAGTTCGTCGGGACCGCGTGGTACGCAAAGTACCCGCGAACCACCTGCCCGAGCCATTTCCCCTGCACGGGAATCGGTTCGTGCATGCGCCGCCGTAGTTCCTCCTTGATCTGCCTGAGCCTCGCCCGCATGCGATCACTGCGGGTCTTCCGCTGAAGCTGGAAGGCGCCGCGACGCGATTTGCCGCAGATAAAGATGAAGCCCAGGAAGGCGAAGGTCTCCGGCCGGCCAAGGCCGCGGCTTCGGCGGTTGGCCGCCGCATAGCGTCCAAACTCCAGCAGCCTCGTCTTGTCCGGGTGGAGCGCAAGCGCAAACTCTTCCAGCCTCGAACGCATCGCATCCCAGAAGCGCCGCGCGTCAGCTTCGTGCTCGAAGCCGACCACGACATCATCCGCGTAGCGCAGGATGATGACGTTGCCTTTGGCTTCGCGCCGTCGCCACCGATTGGCCCAGAGGTCAAATACGTAGTGCAGGTACACGTTCGCGAACAATGGCGAAGCCACTGATCCCTGTGGGGTACCTGTCTCACTCACGCTCAACTCCCCGTCTTCCAGCACGCCCGCCTTGAGCCACTTGCGCACAAGACGGATGATGCGTTGGTCGCCGATCCGGTGCTCAATGAAACGGACCAGCCATTCCTGGCTGACCGAGTCGAAGAAGCTCCGAATATCCGCGTCCAATATCCAGTTCACCGGGGTACTGGTGATCGCTGTCGCCAATGCATCCAACGCATCGTGCTGACTGCGCCCGGGCCGGAACCCGTACGAGAATCCGAGGAAGTCCCCCTCGTAGATCGCGTTCAGCACCTCGACCACTGCACGCTGGACGATCTTGTCCTCCAGCGCAGCAATCCCCAGCGGGCGCTGTTTGCCTTCCGCGTTCTGAACCGCGTCGGCACCCGGAATAACACAACTATCGCGGCTCAATGGCTGGCCCACACGTTCCCCTACCGACGCTTCGCCGATCACCTCGCGGTGGCCTGCGCACGGCTCGGGGCCGATGTGGTTCGCTACACCTTCATCGTGGCGGACTTACACCGCCTACTCCTTGCCGGTCTCCCGGCGCACTCAGAAGATGTGCCGGATGCCGATCCGCAACGCCAGTTGGTTTCGACCGGACGATGGACCGAACAGCGTGATTTGCGCTTGCGCGCCGTTGCCCGACGTGCGTTGGAATGCGGCGGTCGCGTATATGTCCGTACGCTTCGAAAGAGAATAGTCGAACGTTGTGTTGACTTGCTGCGCCTTGTTTCCATTAAGTACCGCGTTTCCGTCCATGAACTGATAAGCCACTTCGATACGCAGGAACGGGTTGACGGGATACAGGCCACCGACCTCGTACACATTCACGACTCCGCTAGTTGCCGTATTTCTCGTATTTGTATAGAGAAGGTCGACATAGGCGGGCCCGACAAACACACCGCCACCGAGGCCAAAGGTCCGGATGCCAGAATTCCCGTTGTTCATGGTCGGATAACGGACATACGTGTAGGCAGCGTCAAGATTGAACAGACTATTGCCATAGTCGATACCGAAGCTCTGCGAGCTATTTTGCGAGAATGCGCCTGCAACGCCGCCGAACCCGTACATGGCGCCAAAGCTGAATCCCTTGATATCCGGGCTCTCGTACTTGACCGCGTTGGCGAGACGTTGACCGGAGACGCGGTCGAAATCGAATCCGCCAGCCGGCAGGTTGGGAACGTTCAACGCGTTGAAGGGGCCTTGACGGAGGTTCTGAAGCGTAATGACCGGGAACGCCGGGCCGTAACGCCGAATCGCCAGCGACGTGAACATGAAGTCATACTGATTACCCAACGTTACGCGGCCCCATTTTTTGTCGGCCAGCGCCAAATACGTCAGTCGACCGAACGTGTTTCCGATCGATGCGCCCGTCCCTTCGTTAAATTGCCCTTCGATCACGAACGTCGCCGACAACCCTCCCCCCAAGTCCTCCTTGCCGCGAAATCCGAACAAGTTCGGCGCGATCACACCACTACCGAAAGAGAACTGCCTCTTCCCTCCGACGTTGCTGACGTAATCGAGGCCTGTATCCAGTACCCCGTATATCTCGACGCTGCTTTGCGCATGTGCAGCGACCGCCACACATCCAAACGATGCTGCAACGACAACGGTCAACGCGGCCGTCCTGCGCTTGATTGCCTCCCCCTTCATCCCTGCTCTCCTCTCGCCGATCAAGATTGAACTTCGCTAGCTGCACCCGATGCGGTGTCATCCATGACCGGGCACGACTCGATCATCAAAGTCCAAAAGTCGTCCAGCCATCCAATTTGTGCACGATTAATCCGAATGACGAAGATGAGTACACCTACATCATCGACGTCGAGCCCAATGTTCTTTGCGCTGCATTGGGGCGCCGTGCGACGCAGCGTGATCACGGTATGCGAGACGGCAATATGGCGAGATATCGGAGATGCTTGACGTCGGAATGTCGTCTGACTCGAGATCGCGAACTGAGGATTCGAGATGGAGCGCCTGCATGTCTGCTATCGGTGGCGGTTCCACTTCGCGCCGGAAATCGACGCCGAGGAAGCGATAGCGCCCGAGGAAGGCGAGTCCGGGATAGATGTCCCAGGAGCGAGGAGCAAATGCACGGCAAAGAATTCGGGGGCACTGAACCAACCGTGCCCCCGACCCAACTTGGTGCTTAACGCTCCACCAGCGCGAGTACCCGGCACGGGCTACCCGAACCGCGCTTGATCTTCAGCGGCGGCGTAATCAGCATCGATCCGGTGGGCGGCAAGCGGTCCAGATTGGCCAGGCTAGACAGGCCGAACTTGTTGCTGCCGTGCATCGTATGGTGACACGGGAACGGCTTCGCGAACGCGTAGGCCTGCCCGGCGTCGGTGCCGACGGGTTCCGTACCAAAACCGATCACATCGCGCTCCTTGGCCAAAAATTCCGGCAGATCCTCCGCCGGTCCCGGCGAATGACCACCGTCCTCCCGCGTATTCAAGAAGCCATCGGTCAAATTGCGCGACGACCAGCCCGTGCGCATCAACACCCACGCGCCGGCAGGAATTCGCCCGTAGTCCTTCTCCCATGCCTCGACGTCGGCAACGGTCAACAGAAAATCCTCGTTTTCCTTGACCCGATCCGAGACATCGATCACACACGCCGGGGCGATGAATTTCTGCACCGAGATGGTATCCGTCGCACCGTCCGGATAGTCCTTGCCCGTGATCCAGTGCACGGGCGCATCGAAGTGCGTACCGGTGTGTTCGCCGCACGAAAAGTTGTTCCAATACCAGTTCGGCCCGCGCTCGTCGAAGTTCGAGATCTCGTCCAGGCGGAACGGGGCCGTCTGACCGTATTGAGGCGGCAGCCCGATGATCGGCGTGCGCGCCTGCAAGGTATGGCTCAAGTCGATGACCTCGATCGTGCCCTTGGCGATCGCTTCTGAAAACTGCTTCAGGATTTTGCTCATACGTAGTACTCCTTCACTCTCTCTTTGTTACGGCTTGAAAATCAGTTCCGACGTAGCCGCCGATGATGCACCCAACCCCTCATCGAGCAGCGCAATGCCGCGCGTCGGCTCGTGGTCTCGTCGAGCATGAAACGCGGTGACCGCGTCAACGGCAATGTGCTTGCCGGGATATCGCTTCGTGAACGATGCCCGTCAGAGCATCGCTGCTGCTGGTCGACTCGCCCGGTTCGGCTTGAGAACCGTCAGGCGCAACGCGGGATAAACCACGATGCAAATCGCAACGGTCGTGATTGCTTCCACGGGAATGATCTGTGCGAGCAGATAGTGCGAGGTGATCACCGCGACGATCAGTGTGACGACCCCTGCCCAATTGACGTTCTCCGCCGGCGCCTTCAAATCCAACTCTTCCTTCGAGACACGCCTGACGATGAAAAAGTCAGCGACGACAATGCCCGCAAACGCCGTCGTCAGCACCCCGAGGATCGTGATCCAGGAATTGACCAGCGCAAGAATTTGCCCATAGAGCATCAGCAATCCAACGATGTTGGCAAGAACCACGAACGTCAGTCGGCCGGGACGGAAATTGAGCGCATCGAAAAGATTGGAGAGCGACAAGGACGCGCTGTACGTGTTCAGCACCTGCGTCTTGCCCTGAGCAAGGACCATCAGCAAAGCCCCCATCACACCACCGAAGACCACGAATGCGGCGGTAATGCTGTCCGGGCTTTGCAGCGACGCGTGCATCGCGGCCTCCCGTGTCATACCGGCCGTATGCATGTAGAAATCCACGAGTGAAGGGATACCCGCGTACATGATCACACCGCCGAGCACGAGCATCAGCACATCCATTGACAGATTACCCAGCAATGCAGCAATTCCGATGTCTCGCGAGCGGCGAGCATATCGACCGAGATCGGCATCGAACAACGCAAGCGCGCCTGCGGACCCGATAAGGACATTCACCGCGAAGATGAACTTGTGCATGTCGCTGCCTGCACCCATCGCCTTGAGCGTATCGACCGGAAATTGCGATCCAAACGAGAACAGGTCGGCTGCGGAGTGCGGACTACTGGAAATGACCACTTCCATGATGTAGGCCAGCACGATCAGCGACAGAATCAGAGCGATCGACGAGACCCGGGCAACGAGCTTGAATCCATATGCCGTGAGGAACACCCAGAGGATTGTCATCAAGCCATAAATGACGATTCGGGCAGTGAGCGTATCCGCGATCCCCAGATAAAAGATGAAGCCCTTGTACAACAGCGCATTCTCGAGCGCCAGAAACCCGATGATCATGAACGCAAAAATCAGCGAAGAGACGATCGACCCTCTGCGACCGAACCCGAAGTAACGGGACATGACGGTGCTGGAAAGACCCGATCGATACGCGACATGGCCGCATGCCCAGCCAAGCAGCGCGCCGACAATGGTCACAACGACCCCGGCAAGCAAGCCGACCTTGATACCGGCCACGAACGTGACCAACGCACCGAAAAATAGTTGAACCAGGGATACGACGATGCCCGCCGTACTCCAGGTCAAAGACAACCATCCTTGCCGAGCATCGTCCGGCACGGGCTCCAGTGCGTGATCCTCCATCTTCACGCTCAAACTTTCTTCCTTCATTTCTCGCTCCTGTTGATACCGCTAGTCACTCGCTGGCCCGATGGCTCGAACGTCACATCCAGCATATATGTACGTGTACGTACTATATGGAAAGTAGTCGGCCGATTTAATGCTGTCTATAGGGGAAACCACAATTCGGATCAAACGACGTTAAACGGCAAATCCATCATGCTCATATCGGCTGCCTCTGTCGCTCAACTAGGCAGAAATTGACCCCGTTTAATACTTATATCCTTCGTATTTCTAACCATTACAACAGCGTTCCGCACGCAATACGTCCCGCCTTTCAATCGCAAAGCATCGCCCGGTGCCGACCCACAAACCGCGGTGTCGACGTGGTCGTCGTCTCGCATCGATGCGATCACGGTTGCTTCAATCGCGGATAGTCCATTGCGCTGCTTTTTCTTCGAGCACAGCAAGCGGCTCTTCAACAAAAGCAAGGCCGGTGGCATGCACGAAGGTAATGTCTTTGATACCAATGACGCCCAACACGGTGGTCAGGTAAGGACGAAAGAAATCCGGCTGGCGAGGCGGCTCGTGAAACATCGCGCCGCCGGATGTAACCGCAATATACGTAGGACGATCGCGCAACAAGCCCACCTTGCCTTTTTCCGTTGCCACGAACGTTACGTCGCGGCGAACGACAAGGTCGATCCAGGTCTTGAGTGCAGCTGGCACCGTGAAGTTATGCACGGGGGTCGAGATCCACAGTACGTCCGCTGCGTCGAGCTCCTGAATCAGTTGATCGGAAACAGCAAGCGCCGCGCCATACCGCTCTCTTGCCCCCGCGGCAGGTAAAAGCAGGGATTCGGCATATTCGGCTGTAAGAGGCGGCAGCGGCTCAGTGCCGATCTTGCGCCGTGTCACCTGAATGTTTCGTCCGGTGCGGGCCATCAACGTTGGCAACAAATGCTCGGTGAAGTACCGGCTTGTCGAGTTGTCGTTCCGCGGGCTGCAATCAAGCAGAAGCAAATTTGTAGCGTTCATCAGTCAATCCATGCTGAATCAAATCGGCTTTCAGGCCCACCGCGATTGAAGGCGAAACACGCGGCGAGCTTCGCCTGTTCGCTGGCAGCCGGTACCACGGTGATACCGACAACCTGCATCAATGGCCGAGCGTATTCGCTCCCGCCTTCGCAATCCGGGCGTCTTCACCCGGCTTGACACCCGAGACGCCAATGGCGCCCACCACCTGCCCGTCGACGACGACCGGAATGCCACCCTCCAGCGTCGCGACGAGAGGCGCAGTGACAAATGCCGTTCTGCCGGCGTTGATCATTTCCTCGTACATCCGCGACTCGCGGCGCCCGAGCGCCGACGTACGTGCTTTGCCAATCGCCATTTCGGCGGCGATCGGCGCGCAATCGTCGAGCCGAAGCAAACCAAGCAGATGACCACCGTCATCGACCACGGCGATCGCTACCGGCCATTGGTTCGATTCGGCCTCTGCACGTGCCGCATCCATGATTCGTTCAACCTCTGCGACGGTCAAAACAGACTTTCTTTGCACCTTCGTTTCTCTCCAGATGTTTCAGCGCGCGGTACCACGCCGTGGAACGGTATGGGGTGGGTAGGCGCGAAAATGGCGTCGAACACGGGACCCGCTTGAACCTATCGTCTGGCGACACAAATCGCGCCGCCATCCGGTTTCGGCAACATAAATCCCGTGAGCGAAAGAGAGATTCAGTAGCCCGCGTTACCAGTAACAACTGGTTGGGTATTGACGGCCTTACCCCGCCAGCGGGGCGCACGATGCACTCGCGGCGCGGCCGTACTGGCCGAGATGGTGTGTCGCGTTACCGCCCCTTCACGGAAGGCGTGCGAGTGCCGCGTCGAGTCCGGCGGACGCCTCGGGCAAAGTGATGCCCAATTCACCGTGAAGGACGCTGCGCAGTTCCTGGACATCCGACAGATCCCGCTTGTGCGTTCCGGTTTGCTGGTCGTGTATATGCAGCGTGCGGTTGAAAAGCCCGATACGCCTGCCCGGTGCAAGGCGCGCGCCTAGCAGGTTGCTCACGAACAGCGAGTTCGGATACGTCGACACGAAGTGATTCGACATTTCGTAGTCGACTGGGTACTGCGGGTCGAGATCGAAGCGGTACACCGGCTTCCACTGATCCTCGAGCTGGACCTGCAGCACGAAGGCCGGTAGGCCTACACGATCGGCTCCGGCCTCAAAGGGCGAATCCTGAATCCGGAATACGCCGTGCGGTGTCGTCTGTTCGAGATTCGTCTGAAGCAAGAGCGGGGCGGACAGCGTCATCCCGCCGAAGCCGACATCGGTCAGATAGCGCTCCCCGTGTATCTCGACAAGCAAGAACATGTGCGTACGCGGCGGCATGCCGAGTGACGCGTCATGGCCCCAAAGCACGCGCGCCGCGTAGCTTCGTACTGTATAACCCAGTAGTTCGAGCACGTGTCGAAAAAGCAGATTGTGCTCGAAGCAGTAACCACCCCGACCGGCCTGCACCAGCTTCCGTTGGATCGACGCAAGGTCGATTCGCACCGGTCGGCCGAGCAATACGTCGAGATTTTCGAAAGGGATTGCCTGGGGATGCAATCGATGCAGTACACGCAGCGCGTCGAGGTCGCTCCCCCCCGACTGCTCGGCCGATTGATAGCCGATACGCTTGAAGTATCCGGCGAGATCGAGGGCCCCGTGCGGTTCGGTCATTGCTTGCTCCATGTCACTTGAAAAACCGGTTCCCGTACGCGTCACAAGCATGCCCTCGTTAGCCTGCGAAAGCCTCGATCTGTTCGATCCGAGCATTGTGCCCCGCAGGCTCAAAGCGACCCGCGTCCTTCAGCGTATCCTGCGGGCGTACACCGAATCGGCGGCGATAATGCGACGTAAAGTGACCGTAATGCTCGAAGCCCCAACGCAACGCTACTTCCGTCAGACGCGTCGTCGCCGGATCGCCTGCGGTGAGTTCGGCGTGAACGGCCTTCAGACGCAGGTCACGCAAAAACGACATCGGCGACTGACCGTGCGTCTGGCGGAACGCATAAAAAAGCGCCCTCGGACTCACTCCAACGGTACGGGCAATCTGCTCCACGGAGGTCGCCTCAGCCAGATGCGCCCGCATATAGTCCTCGGCGCGCTTGACGTAGGCCGGCCTGACTGTCCTCCGTTCGCACATGTCATTCAGGTTATCCGACCAGTTGCTCGGCTGCGCGAGCAACAGCGTATCGATCAGCAGACGTTCCCACCGTTCGCAATAGGCGGGGCGCGCGAGCAAGTCGGGACACGCCGCACTTACCTGAAGAATGTAAGAGAGCGTAGCCAGCCACGCCTGGCCGGCCGGCCCGAAAAGGCACAATTTCGGTTGAAAGCGCAAACCTTGCCTGGGAAGCAATTCGATATGCTCCATGCACGCGCGCTCCAGCGCCTTCTGTTCTATACGGACGATGATTTGTTCCAACTCGGCCGAACACTGCAGCTGTATCGACTCTTGAGGCGACAGGATGGCGGCAACATCGGGACCGCCCGACACCAGCTGCTGTCCGATCGAGTAGAGCGAGGTGCCGCGCACGGGCATCTGAACCAGCGTGAAGCTTTCCAGCTCGTCACAGTCAACCTGGACTTCCGCTCCGTACTGCAGATAGAAGATGCGCAAACTGCCGATTTTGAGTGAGCGCAGCGCCGCGTCGATCTCGCCGCGACCTCCAGCAACCGACATCTCGTGCGGCTTGATTGCTTGCCCTACCAGATCGATCACGCTTTCTCGATTCATCCTGCCTTCGAAATGAACGCCAAAATGCTCGAAGGCGTCCCGCGTGCCGTTGTACAAACTCGGATAAGTGTTCATGACATCCTCAGCTTCCCGGAGACGGACGGAGAGCACCGCTTCCAGAGACTGCCCGGCCCGGATGTAGCTCAGAGAATGCAGTTCCCGACCGTCACAACCACATCAATGCATGCATAGGTACGCCCAACTAAGTACGTGTACGTCGTATTTTTCTTGGAATTTAATCACCGAAAATTTGAGTGTCAAGCCTATCGGAAACCCTTGAAGCGCCGTTCCGCATACGCTTTCGGAGCCAGGTCGACGCTATGCGTCCTTCCCTGGTTGCGAGGTTGCGGCGACCGAAGACTTCGGTACACCGCCCACACCCCAGTGTGCGGCCGGCACCACTTGCAGGATGACCCGCACCGACTCTCTCGGCGCATCCAGCGCCGTAACAGCTGCTTCGGTCAAACCAGCGATCAACGCTGTTTTTTCTGCCGTAGTCCGGCCGTCGATGAGCATGACCTGTATCAGAGGCACAGCCCTCTCCTTGATTCGATGGTTTTCGATTTGCCTTCGCGGCGGCAGGAACGACGTTCCGACGCTTACTCCGACGAAAACACGGGAAGGTCGAACGCAGTGACGCGCGGCGGCTGCGCGAACTTCTCGACCTCGATCAGCACCGTTTGCGCGACCGATCCTTGTCCCAACCGGGATGTACCCTTGTCGAGCGTCACTACGTTGGGATTTCCGTGCTTCTCGAGAGAGCAATCGGCGCTGGGGTCTTCAGGGTCGAACCATGCCCCTGTCGCAATCTGAGCGACGCCGTTCATCAAATCCCCGGTCACCCGCGCCGACGCGAGAAATGCCCCCCGATCGTTATGGACGCGGACGATATCGCCGTCTTCGATACCCCGCTCGGCGGCGTCTCGCGGCGAGAGGCTCAACACCTCTCTGCCATTGCGCTTGAACTGAACACTGACCGGGCTGGGATCGAGCTGGCTATGCAGCTTGCCGGCGGGCTGATTCGATAGCAGATGCAGCGGGAATCTTGCAGCCTTTTCGCCTCCGAGCCATTCGGCCGGTTCCAGCCATGTCGGGTGCGGAGGACAATCGTCATACCCGTATTCCGCTATCCGCTGCGAAAAGAGTTCGATCTTTCCGGAAGGCGTCTTGAGGCGATGTGCGGCGGGATCGGCGCGGAAATCGGCCAATAGCGCCGGCTCCAGATACTCGTCGCTGGATGGGAATTCATACGACCCTTGCTCCCAGAACGAATCGAAATCCGGCGGCGCATAGCCCAAACCGATCGCGCGTTCGCGAGCTTGAGCATACATGTGGCGCAGCCACTCCATCTCGTTACGTCCTTCGGTATAAGCGTCCCCGAAGCCCATCCGTTCCGACAGCTCCGCAAATACATCGAAATCGTTCCGCGACTGTGCGACGGGCGGAATCACCTGATGCATCGCGATCCAGTGACGCTGCAATTCCGTCGCAAGGATGTCGTTGCGCTCCATGGTTGTCGTCGCCGGCAAGACGACATCGGCATATCTTGCCGGCGGGTTCCACCACGGTTCATGCACGACCACGAAGTCCGGCCGGCGCCAGGCCCGCACGAACCGGTTGAGATTCGTGTTGTGATGGAACGGGTTGCCGCCAACCGAATAGATCAGCTTGATATCTGGCATCCGGATCGTCGACCCGTCGTATTCGAGCTCGGAGCCGGGCTCGAGCAGCATGTCCGCCACGCGTCCAACCGGTACGTAAGCGCGCACGGGATTGGGGCCAAGAGGAAACGTCGGACGCGGAATGTCCCGAGGCCGGCGCACGGCAATCCCCGCAACGGCGCCAATGCCGAAGCTGAATCCGCAACCCGGCTCGCCGATCTGCCCCAGCAGACTGGCCAGCGCGATCGTCATCCATACCGGTTGCTCGCCATGATCGGCGCGCTGGACCGACCAAGCTGTCGCAATCAGCGTTTTATGCGTCGCCATCCTGCGAGCAAGATCGCGAATGGTGTCCGCTGGCACGCCGCAAATGCGCGATGCCCATGTCGCATCCTTTGGCACACCGTCCGTTTCGCCCAGCAGATAACGCGTGAACGGTTCGAACCCCTCGCAGTAGACATCGAGGAATCGCTTGTCATGCAGATTCTCGCTCACCAGCACATGCGCAAGCCCCAGCATCATCGCCGTATCGGTGTTCGGAACGATCGGGAGCCAGTCTGCCTTCAGCAGTTCTGACACGTTGTCGCGGGCCGGGCTGATGTTGACGAACCCGACGTTCGAGCGCGCGATGCGCGCGATCCACTGCTCGGCCTCATGGACCGCGGCACCACCTGCGTCGATCTGCATGTTCTTGACATGGGCGCCACCGAACATGACGACGAGTTCGGTATGTTCGGCAATATGCACCCACGGGACAGCCATCGACGTGACGTCGGACGAACCGATCACATACGGCGCGATGTGCATCGCCGCGCCAAAGCTGTGGTTGCCCCGTTTGTCGACGTAGCCGCCGAACAGGCCCAGGAATCGCTTCAGAACGCTGGGGGAATGGTGCAACCGCCCTGCGCTAGCCCAACCGTAGGAGCCGCCGTAGATCGCTTCGTTGCCGAACTCGGACTTGACTCTGCGCAGCCCGTCTTCGACCAGATCCATCGCGACGTCCCACGTGACCGGAACGAACGGTTCCGCGCCACGCCCCGCGCGAGACGCCTCCCGGCTCTTCAAATACCCGGCGCGGACGTATGGCTGCTCGATGCGCAGCGGGCTGCGCACCATCTGCGGCAGTGCCTGGATCAGAGCAGGTGGGCCCGGATCCTCATTGAACGCAGTCACGCCCGAGATTTCACCGTCCTTCAGGTGAACGTCATAGACGCCCCAGTGCGACGCAGTCTGAATCCGCTTCGAATCGCTCATTTTCCGACTTCCGAGAGTAAGGCTGGGTCAGCGATCGGTTGCGGCCGCTGAATGGGATTGTGCATTCTGAAGATCGAGCGCGACGTCGACGATCATGTCCTCCTGGCCGCCGACCATCTTGCGGCGCCCGAGCTCGACGAGAATGTCCACCGTCTTCAGATCGTAGCGGGCTGCGGCAGCTTCCGCGTGGCGCAGAAAGCTCGAGTACACGCCGGCATAGCCCAACGCGAGCGTTTCGCGATCGACGCGCACCGGCCGGTCTTGCAACGGACGGACGATATCGTCCGCGGCGTCCATGAGCTTGTACAGATCACAACCGTGGTTCCAGCCCATACGTTCCGCTGCGGCGATGAATACCTCCAGTGGTGCATTACCTGCACCGGCGCCCATTCCCGCCAGGCTGGCATCGATACGGTCGCACCCTTCCTCCACGGCAACGATGGAGTTTGCTACACCCAGACTGAGATTGTGGTGGGCGTGTATGCCGGTTTGCGTCTCCGGTTTCAGCACATCCTTGAACGCGCGGAAGCGATCGCGTACATCGTTCATGCTCAAGGCGCCGCCCGAATCGACCACATACACGCACGAAGCGCCATAGCTCTCCATGAGCTTCGCCTGCTCCGCGAGCTTTTGCGGTGTGTTCATGTGGCTCATCATCAGGAACCCCACCGCGTCCATCCCCAAATTGCGGGCAAATTCGATGTGCTGCTTCGAGACGTCGGCTTCGGTGCAGTGCGTGGCGACGCGTACCACGCGAGCGCCTGCGTCATAGGCATTGCGCAAGTCGTGCACGGTGCCGACACCGGGAATCAGCAACGTCGCGACCTTCGCGTGCTTGACCGTATCGGCCACGGCTTCGATCCACTCGACGTCGGTATGTGCGCCAAAGCCGTAGTTGAAACTGGAACCGGACAAGCCGTCGCCGTGGGCGACTTCGAGACTATCGACGCGGGCCTCGTCCAACGCCTGCGCAATTTCTCGAACGTTCTTGATGCTGTACTGATGACGAATGGCATGGCTGCCATCGCGCAGCGTGACGTCGGAAATGTAAAGCTTCTTGCTCATGATGCGGTCCTCAGGTGGCTTCTACCAGGCGCGTCTGCGCGAAACGCTCGGCACACGCAAGCGCGGCGGAGGTCATGATGTCGAGATTGCCCGCATAAGCAGGAAGGTAGTGTGCAGCGCCTTCGACTTCCAGAAAGACCGTGGTCTTCAAGCCCGACAGCTTTCCGAGGCCCGGCACGTTCAACGGGTTCGCCGCGGAGATTTCCTCGAACTGCACACGCTGCTTCAGCCGGTATCCGGGCACATAGCCCTGCACGGATTCCACCATCTCGGCGATGCTTTTCTCGATGGCCTTCGTATCCGCCATTTCCGACAGCGTGAACACGGTGTCGCGCATGATGAGCGGCGGCTCGGCCGGGTTGAGGATGATGATGGCCTTGCCGCGCGCGGCGCCGCCGATCACCTCGATCGCCTTCGACGTGGTCTCGGTGAACTCGTCGATGTTCGCCCGCGTGCCGGGGCCGGCCGACTTGCTCGAGATCGATGCAATGATTTCGCCGTAATGCACCTTCGCCACGCGCGAAACGGCCTTCACCATCGGAATGGTGGCCTGCCCGCCGCACGTCACCATGTTGATGTTCGGCGAATCGAGATGCTCGTCGATATTGATCGCCGGAATCACGTACGGGCCGATCGCGGCCGGCGTGAGGTCGATCACCTGAACGCCCTTTGCCTGAAGCAGTTCGTTGTGACGCTTGTGCGCACCTGCCGACGTCGCGTCGAACACGATGCGGATATCGCCGAAATTGGGCATCGCGAGGAGGCCGTCGATGCCTCCGGCCGTCACCGGTACATCGAGACGCGCCGCGCGCGCCAGGCCGTCCGATTGTGGATCGATGCCGACCATGGCACCCATTTTCAGGGACTTGCCATGACGCAGGATCTTGATCATCAAGTCGGTGCCGATGTTGCCCGACCCGATGATCGCCGCTAGAACGCGATTCGCTGACACGATATTCTTCCTTTCGCTTGTGGGAAGTACCACGGACGCGGCGCCATGCCGGCCGCCGCGCACGTCGTGGAGTCCCCCCTTCACTTCAACTGATTGGCTTGTATGCCACGACCTTCATTTCGATGACGAGATGAGGATGCGGCAGCTGATGCACGGCCACGGTCGTGCGCGTCGGCCCTTCCACATCGAAGAATTCCGAGTAGACCTGGTTGTACAGCGGGAAGTCGTTCATGTTGACCAGATAGCTGCACGCCTCGACCACATCCTTCAGGTCGGCGCCGGCGCTGTGGAGGATGTCGCGAATGTTCTGAATGACCTCTCGCGTCTGTACCTCGATATCCGGTCGTGCTCTGCCCGACGCATCGAGTTCCGCTCCGGCAATGGTGTTGTCGGCGCGCCGGGAACTCGTGCCCGATACGAACAGGAAATCCCCTGCACGCTTGATGTGCGGATACGCCCCGAGCGGCCGGGCTTTGCCCTCCACGACCGCCGCGTGCTTTTGTACTGTCTCTGTCATACGGTTCACTCCTCGCGCCGGACGTTGAACACCACCTTGCCCAGGTTCTGAAACTCGCAGCTCACCGCCACGCCTGGGCGCAACGCGACAGCTGCAGTTGCCGCCCCTGCCAGAACGAGACTTCCTGCTTCGAGCGCCTCGCCTTGCTGCGCCGCCAGGCGCGCGGCAGCGACCAATCCACGAATCGGCGCGCCGAGGATGGCAGCAGTAGTCCCCATTTCCACGGGGCGACCATCGAAGGACATCACCAGCCCCAGGTTGCTCACATCGGTGTCCCGTGCGTGCCACTGACCCACCACGAAGCCGGACGACGAAGCGTTGTCGGCCACGACATCGGGCAGCGAGAACTTGAAGTCGCGGTAGCGCGAATCGATCACTTCGAGCGCGGGCGCCACCGCCTCTACTGCGGCGAGAGCCTGCAGCGGCGTAACCTTGCCTTCGAGCCGCTTGCCCAGCAGAAAGCACACTTCCGGCTCGACTCGCGGATGAACGTAGTCCGACAGTGCGATGCTGCCGCCTTCCTCGACCCACATGTCGGATGTGAGCCGGCCCCAAATCAGATCGGAGACGCCCATCTGCGCCATCTTGGCCCGGCTCGTGAACCCCATCTTCATGCCGATCTGGTTCGCTCCACGCGCCAGACGATGGCCTGTCAGCGCCCGCTGCACGGCATAGGCTTCTTCAAGCGTCACGGCGTCGTCACCGGTCAATTGCGGCGTGGCCTGTCCGCTCACTGCAGCATCGTCGAGACGCTTGGCAATACGTTGAATTTTCATGAAATCTCCTCAACCGGCCTCGGCAAAGCGCGCACGTACGCTACCGAGACCCTGGATGCGCGCCTCGATGACGTCACCGGGGGAAACCGTGACAAGCGGCCCGAGGGCGCCGGTCAGCACCACGTCGCCGGCGCGTAGCGGCGTCCCCATGTCGACGAGGGTCCGCGCAAGCCACAGCGCTGCGTTCAGCGGATGACCGAGACACGCGGCACCCACGCCGAGCGACACGGCGTCCCCCTTGCGCTCCATGATCATGCCGGCCAGCCGCAGGTCCAGTTCGGCGAGCTTGACCGGACGCTGCCCCAGCACGTAGAGGCCCGCGGATGCATTGTCCGCAATGGTGTCGAGAATATTGATGTCCCAGTTCGCGATGCGGCTTCCGACCACTTCGATGGCCGGTAGCACGTAAGCGGTCGCCGCCAGGAGCTCGGTCATGACGATGTGTTCGCCGTCGAGATCGCGCTCGAGCACCAGCGCCACCTCGGCCTCGCACTTCGGCTGCATCAGCCGGGACCAGGCCATCTCCTCGTTGTCGTTGACCGCCATCGAGTCGAACAGCGTTCCGAAGTCGGGCTGATCGACGCCCAGTTGCTTCTGCACGGCGAGCGAAGTCAGTCCGATCTTGCGGCCGGTCACCCGGCGCCCTTCGCGTACCTGACGCTGCGTATTCAGGTCTTGTGCCGCGTACGCCTCCGCGACGCCGCCGGTGAAGTGCTCACGCACCGGCGCAATCGGCTGCCCCGTTCTGGCCGCCCGGTCGAGCAGGTCGGCCACGTGTTGGACTCGTTCAGACATGCTCGATCTCCTCGTCAACGCGCACGCAAACGTTGGTCAACTCCGAATAGAAATTGAGCGAATGCATCCCGCCCTCGCGTCCGATACCGGACAGGCCCGCCCCGCCAAACGGTGTGCGCAGGTCGCGCAGGAACCAGGTATTGACCCAGCTGATACCCACGCGCATCGACTCGCTCACACGATGCGCACGGCTCAGGTTCGACGTCCAGATCGTCGCGGCCAGGCCGTACCGCGTATCGTTGGCGCGGGCGATCACTTCGCGCTCGCTGTCGAACGGTGCAACATGGCAGATCGGCCCGAAGATTTCCTCGCGCACCGATCGCGCATCGTCCGGCAGGCCGGTGATCACCGTCGGCTCCACCCACGCGCCATCGTCACGCTCATCGCCGAAACGTAGCGCTTTGCCGCCGGTCAGGAAGGTTGCCCCTTCGTCGCGCGCCAGGCCGAAGTAGCTCATCACCTTGTCGCGATGCTTGGCCGAAATGAGCGGCCCCATGTGCGTATTCGGGTCGTTGGGCCAGTCGATCTTCATCGCTTTGATCCGCTCGACCAACGCTGTGCAGAATCGATCAAAGAGCGGCCGCTCGACATACACGCGTTCCGAACACAGGCACACCTGGCCGCTATTGAGGAATAGCGCACGCATCATGCCGTCGAGCATCTTGTCGAAATCGCAGTCGGCGAAAATGATCGCCGCATTCTTGCCGCCAAGCTCGAACGAGACCGGCTTCACCCCCTCTGCCGCTGCACGCATGATCGTCGTACCCGTGCGCGACTCCCCGGTAAATGTGATGGCGCTGATGTCCTCATGACGCGAGATGAACTCGCCGGCGGAGTCCGGCCCGAAACCGTGGACCAGGTTGAACACGCCGGGCGGTACGCCGGCGGCTTCCATGACCTCGGCGAGCAACGTTGCGCTGCCCGGCGTTTCCTCGGAAGGCTTCACCACCACGGCGTTACCGCATGCCAGCGCCGGCGCGACCTTCCAGGTCAGCAACAGCAGCGGCAAGTTCCACGGGGAAATCACGCCCACGACGCCCAATGGCTTACGCGCAGCGTAGTTGAGCGCGTAGCCGCCATCGGCGAGATCCAGCCGATGGCTGTCGAGCGGCGCGGTGGCGAGCATATCGGCGAATGCGCGGAAGTTCGCGATGCCCCGCGGGATATCGATGCTCGACGCCATCGCAAGGGGCTTGCCGGTATCCGCCATCTCGGCGGCAAGGAAATCGTCCTGGCGGCGTTCCATCTCGTCGGCGATACGGCGCAGCATGGCGACCCGCTCCACCGTTCCGGTGCGCCCCCACTCGCCCGCGACTGCCCGGTGCCCGGCCTTGACCGCCTGATCCACCAGATCCCGGCTTGCCTCATGGACTATCGCAACCAGAGAACCGTCGACAGGGCTGATATCTTCGAACGTCCGCGTGCTTTCGACCCATCGGCCATCTACAAAATTTCGATAGTGCTTCATCCGTTTTACCTTGATTACGCCGACTCGCGACTTTCGCCGCGCATGTCGAACTGTTTAGCTTCCGGTTCGGACGGGGCCGAACGGGCATCCCCGTTCGGCCCCGGCATCAGATCCGGAATTCAATGACCGCAGCACCGCTCCCATACAGCGGGCCGTAGTGGTGAACCTTGGCGCCCGCGAAACTGCCGCCGAGCGCACCGAGCACCCAACTGAAGTGCTTGCCGCCCATGTCGACGCGCGCGCCTTTCGCGTAGGCGGGGAACAGCTCGCGAATCGAGTCGGAATCTCCCGCTTCAAACAGCGCCAGCATCCGCCGGTTCCACTCGTCTTCCTCCGGCTTGACGATGTGATCGGTACTGGGATCGATATCCTTGGTGAAAACGCTTCCGGACAGTCCTCCCACACCAACGACGGCGACCTTCTTCCCCTGCTGCTGGGCACTGGAGACCGCGATAGACGCCAGCTTTGCCGTCGCTTCGCCGTTGTCGTAGAGATTGTTGGACGCCACCACCAGCGGCAGATCCTCTCCTCCGATCCCCAAGCCACTGCTGGCGACGATCGTGCCCGTGTCGATCGGGAAATTCTGGTAATCCGCGCCGCGCGCGTTGATACCCTGGTTCTGGCAAGACTGAATGCACAGCGTCGCCAGATCCACATCGCTATAGAGGTCGTACTGCAACTCCCCGAACTCGTGCCAGTTCTCGTCGACGTGTACGTCCTGGCTGCGCCGTCGGGTCAGCCAGATTTCGTCGAGCACGGCAAACCATTGTGTCGAGTACACCAGCACGACATCGGGTTTGGACGCTTTCAGTGCTGTGCCGGCCTGTTGCATGGCCTGCTTGAATTGGTGCCATCCCGGTACGTCGGGACGAAGCTCGGGCAGAGGACTACCGGGAACAATGAACGCGGAAACAATAGACATGATGTTCACACTCTAGAAAGGGACCAGGGAAGCTCGTTTTCGCGCCTGCCATCAGGACAACGTAGCTTCGTGCGCAAGACCGGCTTTGACGAGGTTCCACTCCATCACGGCATTGCCCGTGCCGATGACGGTGCCGTAACCATGCAACTCCGCAGCCAGTTCCGGGTATTGCATCGCCGCATGCATCCAGGTAAACGCCCCGGACTTGACTTCAGCGAATGCCTCGTCGATGAATTGCGGCAGCAGGCGGAACACCTCCTTCATTTCCCCGCGACGCATCAAATCGATCATGCGCATGTCCCATTGATAGCCGGCGTGGCTGAACGGGTGCTCCTGGCTCATGTCTTCCGGCGGAACCGGCTCTTGGTGAAAGTGCCAGTGCGACAGCGTATTGGACGCCAACAGGACCGCGCGCTTGCCCGACTTGATGATCGCTTCACGCGTCGCCTGCCCCAGCAAATCCATCTCGGCCAAACCTTCCTTCATGCTCAGGTAGTAAGGCGTGTTGTTTGCCGAGATACCGACCACCGGAATGTCCCATTGGGGGCGGATCATGTGGAGCGTGGTGATGGTTCCATAGTCCACACGGAAGCGCGGATTGCGCATCATCTTCGTTTCGAGGCCGAGCTTTCGGCCTTCTTCGCAACACGCCTCCGCCAGTTCGACGTCCACGTTCAGTGAATATTCGAAGCGGAACAGGTTCGGAAAGATCGGATCGACCGATCGTCCCGACAGGTGCTCGACGCCGAGAAAATGGTGCCCCACCGATGTGATCCAGTGCGGCGAGTGAACCAGCAATACGTCCGGCTTCAGCTCGTCCAGACTCTTGCGCGCTCGCTCGTATGCCCAGCGCAACTGCTCCCAGCCGCCCGACGATTTGGGTTCGTTCTGGGGAGGGTTCTCCGCATAGAGCATGTGCGGAGGATGGGGGGCCAGCAAACCGCTGACGATTTCTCCGGTGGCCATACTTTCTCTCCTACCTTTCTGGAAGTGGAACGTTCACGTTGATCACGGCCGCCGCCCTTCGGCTTCTTTCGTTGACGTCATCCTTCGAATCGGACGCTCGCCCATGACCGGTTTATGGTTTGAAAACCGCTTACCCGTCTTGCACCTTCTCCGCTACCGCCGCCTTTCTCTCGAATCACAAATGTACGTATACGTACTTTGTTGATTCGATAATAGGAGCCGTACCGCCATGGTGTCAAGGGTTCAAATTTGCATACGACGTAGGTACAAACCCTGCCGACGGCCCATCCATCCAGTCGGTTCGATAATGATGGGGCCCGCTCATGAGAACGAGGGTATTCCTGCACTTTTAAAGGGCATTGCGCGCACCGTGCGAGCCTGCCAGGGGCCCACGATGAAGCAATGGACATGATCGCCGTTTTTGCCGCACCACAATGAACCACCGCAACATGTCGTTGATCCAATATAATACGTGTGCGTACGTTATGGGTGTATTCTTGAGTGTCGGAGAACCGCTGACGTGTCGATGAGCGACGCCGCCGCCATCGACCCGCGCGCAGCCGAAATAGCTCCTCCTGTGCACGGTGGCCAGTCGTGCGCCGGCTCCCGATCGCAGTCCCATGCCAGTTGAACCGCGCAGCCGAACCGTCGATAATGGCAACTGTTCCCTTTCACCGTATTCGTGTTCCTTTCACTTCGTCTCACGCTTGGAGCCCGATTACCCGAACGACCTCTTTCTCATTCGACTGTCTTCTTTCCTATGCCTTCACCCAAGAAGAACGACAAACCCGCAAAGAACAAGTCGGCGGATTCCAGCTCGATCGGCCTGTCAAAGGAAGCACAACATGCTCTGGATCACTTCCGCCTGGAAGAGGTCGCCTCTCACCTGCTGAGGCGAGCGCACTTCATTGCAGAAGACATATTCAGCCGGGAATTCGCGTCCGAATCGCTGACGCCGCGGCAAAAGGCCGCCCTCGTGGTGGTCGCTCAACACCCCGGTCTGAAGCAAAGCGAGTTGGCCGATCAGTTGCACATGGACCGAAACACGATCGCGGAGATGGTGAAAAGACTGTGTGCGAATGAGATGCTCGTCCGGAGTCCTTCGGAAGACGACCAGCGAGCGTATCGCCTGTACATCGCCAAAAATGGCATCGAGACGCTAAACCGTGTGCTGCCGCGAGACGCCGGAGTCGAGAAAAAGCTGCTTGATAAATTGCCGGAAGAGTACCGGCCGCTTTTTGTGAAGTGCCTGAAACTGATCGTCGAATCGGAGCACGAAGCGGGTTTGTAACCGCAGTCCTTGCACGCATCGGAAATCGGGGCACGCTGGACGCGCTCCCGATGCATCTCTCACGACGACGGCGCTCAACTCCGCCGCTCCCCCGGCAAGAGCTGAAATTCGATCTCCACGGCAGCCCCAAGCGGCAATCCGCTGACAGTCACAAACGTTCTGGCGGGCGGCTCGACCTGTTCGAACGCTTCCTCCCACGCTTCATTCACCGCTGCGGCCTCTGCCGTGTTCGCACAGAACACCCGCGCCACGACGAGGTCCGAAAGCGCCCAGCCCTGTTCATCGCATAGCCGCTTCAGGTTTCGGAGAATTTGCGCCGTCTGCCCATATGCCCCGCCGTCAGCGAGACTGCCGGTCGACGGGTCCAGCCCAACGAGGCCAGAGACAAAAACAAAAGGGCCGACCCGCACGACGGGGCTATAACGAAAACGTGGCGTTGGCAGAACGTTCGACGAAACAATTTCGCGATGCATGGTTACCCTGAAAGTTTGCAGGTTTTGGATTCGATCATCTGCCGAGGCCGCGATGTCAGCACCGGCAGGCGGACGGGTTTCCGAGTGCCACGCCCCGTCCGCGAAACGCACCGGGTCAGATACTGATGATCTTTGACGCGGTTACATCGGGGCGCCGCGACGTATCCCCTTCTTTCAGGTTGACCTCGGCAATCTGATTCCCGTTCGGCGGTGCTTCCCAAGAAGAGTGGCGGTTCCAGACCTCCGGATCGTGACCGGGGATGACTCGCTCCGTCTTCTGCTTGAGTAGTTCGCGCATCTGGCGGTACACGTGAATCTGATTGAACGCGTTACCCTGGTGATAGCCGGGCGGCCACATGCGGTCGATATTCGAGTACCAGTAGACAATGTCACCGGCAGCAACAAATGGGCCGTTACGTGTATTCACTTCGAACCACTGCGAGCCGAACGTATGACTGTCCTTGGCGAGGCGGGCCGTGATGCCCGGCAAGACCTCTTCGTCGCCGCGGATGAACTTGATCCGACCTTCCGAAACGCCCTGCGCCGCACGGATCAGATCCATCGGATCGAACGAGGAGAAAACCCACGCCTTCTCTTCCTCGGTTTCGTGCTGATGGACTGCACAGACCGCCTGTGACCAGCCCAGATACTCGTCGAGCTGCACATACAGCTTTGCGTTCGGGAAGGCTTCGAAATTTCCCATATGGTCGAAGTGCATGTGCGTCACCAGGATCGTATCGACGTCCTCCGGCGCAAAACCGATGCGTCCCAATACATCTCGCGGCTCTTCCCAGCTGGAAAACGGGTAGCGCGTCAGCCAATGGTCATTGCGAAATCCGCAGTCGACGAGCGCAACATGCTGCTTGCCGCCGACCTCGCCCCCGACCAGCAATGTGTAGATCATGGGAATCCGGATGGTGCCGGCGTTGCTGTAGATGCCGGCGCCGCCGAAAAAGTCCTGCGGCATATCTGCCTGGCAATATGCGAGCGCCCAGATCGAGTAATCCGTGTCTCGCATAGGTTGGGAGCCGATGATGGATGGGGCGCTCACGTGAGTCTCCTGACATGAATGATGCATTTGAAATTTCGCATACCGAATTAAACTGGCTATTGGACGACGCCCTGAACGGAACCATGTCGCCCGACAAGAACCGCTTGCAGAGCAGGCGTAGCGCTCCAAAACCTTACGGATCCGTATGGGGCCGCGGGAACGTCAAGACGCTCGGTTCCGTCCATCAGCGCAGGCAGCTGCGTCGGCACAAAATACGTACACGTACTTTATGTGAATCGATCTTAGTTGCGCCGCCGAACCGCTGTCAAGGAATACAAAAATACCGACCTGTAGGTGAAAACCCGCTCATTCGTTGGATGCAGAGCGCGGATGCCTACGGGGCTTCGGGGTCGCGGTTGCGCAGGCTGGCGAAATACTGGGTTGGCGACTTGCCCAGCGCCTTTTTGAACATGGTGATAAACGCCGTCACCGAGTCGTAGCCCAGAAGTCCCGCCACCTGCTGGACCGACGTCCCGTCGGCCAGTTGCCGAAGGGCGACGATGAGATGCAGTTGCTGGCGCCAGCGTCCAAACGTCAAGCCCGTCTCGCGAACCACGAGCCGGGCCAGGGTTCTGTCGCTCATCGCAAGTCGGGCAGCCCACTGGGAAAGCGTTGTGCGATCAGATGGGTCCGCAGAGAGGGTTTCCAGCACGCGTCTGATGGCCGGCGCCTGCGAAATCGGCAGATGCAATTGCTGGACAGGTGCCTCTGCCAGTTGGTCCAGCAATACGGCCACCACTTTTTCAGTTTTGCTTCCACGCTGGTAAGCCGGTTCTCCGCGAGCCAGGTGGCGAATCAGTTCACGCAACAGCGGTGTGATGGCCAGCGTGCAGCAGTAATCCGGCATCCGGACAGCGCCTGGCTCGATGAAGAGGAAGTAAAGCTGAGCATCGGGCGATGCGCGACTGCTATGGGGTGTTCCCCCAGGGATCCAGACCGCATGCTGAGGCGGCACGAACCACAAAGCCTGCGGGACTTCGCAGGTCGCCCAGCCCTGGATCATCAGGATCAGCTGTCCCTTGCGATGGCTGTGTTGAGGATGCTCGGATTGTTCCCCTTCCAAGTGCACCCGTATCGCGACCGCGGGCTGCTTGAAATCGTCTGAGTTGAACTGCTCGGGGGAGGTGACTCGCATCCTGGATGGCATTGTCACATTTTAGAGATCATTGGTCACGTCTTCTATATTAGTTCGTTCAAAGAATCCGTAAAGTCGGAGGCTCCCCTATCAAAGAATCGCTTTCTTCGTGACCTTTTCAACCATCCGCCGGGCGCCTTCGGACCTCGCCCTGATTGCCGGCATCCTGCTTCTCGCGGTGAATCTCCGGGCTCCATTCACCGGGCTGGCTCCCGTGCTTGCCTTTATTCAGCGAGACTTCAACCTGAGCACGGCGGCAGTCGGCGCACTCTCGTCGCTGCCATTGCTCGCGTTCGCTGCCTTTTCGCCGATCAGTTCGGCGATAGCCCGTAAGGTGGGACTCGAGCGGACCATCGTCGGAGCATTGGCGCTCGTTGCGCTGGGTATTGCGCTGCGCTCCTCCGGCGCGATGTGGCTCCTGTATTTCGGCACAGCGGTGATCGGTGTCGGCATTGCTTTCGGTAACGTGCTGCTGCCCAGCCTGATCAAGCGCGACTTCGCGGGCAGCGTTGCCTCGCTCACAGGCGCTTACGCGTTGACAATGGGAGCCAGCGGCGCGCTCGGATCAGCACTGGTCACCCCTCTGGCGCAGGCCTATGGATGGCAAGCCGCTCTTGCCGCATTCATTCTGCTGCCCGGCATCGCGTTAGCCGTGTGGGCGCCTCGGCGTCATGCGCATCAGAACGAGGCCGTGGCCCGAAGCGCTCGGCCAGCGCAACCAACGAACGTCTGGCGGTCCCGCCTGGCATGGCAGGTGACCCTGTTCATGGGCTTCAACGCCATGATCTTCTACATAGCCGTCAGCTGGCTCCCCACCATCCTGATCGACCAGGGCCTGCCGCCTGCCCAAGCCGGCTCCATGCACGGCGTTCTGCAGCTCGCGACAGCCATCCCCGGACTGATTCTCGCGCCCGTCATTCGACGCATGCCGGATCAGCGACCGGCGGCTGTGTCGGTCAGCTTGATATCCGCCACGTCGCTGCTCGGGCTGATCTACTTGCCGGGCCTGGCTGTGGTTTGGGCTGCGCTGCTGGGCTTCGGAAGTGGGGCAAGCATGATTCTCGGCCTGACCTTCGTCGGCCTGCGCACCCGCTCCGCCGACGGGGCGGGGGCTCTTTCCGGCATGGCGCAATGCATCGGATATCTGATGGCGGCGGCTGGCCCGATGGTCGTGGGTGCAATCCACGACTGGCAACGAGGCTGGTCGGTTGCGCTACTCATGGCAGCAGGTGTCGCGCTCCTCGGGGCATGGGCCGGGCTGCTCGCGGGCAGGAAAGTCCATGTCGAGGCCTGACTTTCCGCAAACAAGCTCGTAACGACGAGCGACATCCCGCACAAATCTCAAAGGAACATCATGAGCAAAATACTGATCATCAACGGCGCCAAGCGCTTCCCGCCCTCCAAGGGCTCGCTCAACCACAAGTTCGCGCAGGTCGCCGCCGAGCATCTCGCTGGACTCGGTCACTCCGTGAGCACGATCGTTGTGGATGACGGATACGACGTCGAACAGGAAATCCAGAAGATAGCCGGCAGTGACGTGATCATCTACCAGATGCCTGCGTGGTGGATGGGGGCGCCCTGGACCATCAAGAAATATCTGGACGAGGTGTTTACCACGGGTTACGGCGTGCTGTACGAAAGCGATGGTAGGACCCGCAGCGACCCTGCAAAGAAATACGGCTCGGGCGGGTTGCTGCATGGCAAAAAGTACATGCTCTCCCTCACGTGGAACGCTCCTCTCGAAGCGTTCAACGATCCCGACCAGTTCTTTGAAGGTGTCGGTGTGGAAGCTGTCTATCTACCGTTCCACAAGGCAAACCAGTTTTTGGGACTGGAGCCCATTCCGTCATTCATCGCCAACGACGTAGAAAAGAACCCTCAGATCGAAGCCGATCTGGATCGGTTCGCTTCGCACCTGGACGAACATTTCCGACTCGGTGTTTGAACGGAAGGCCTCGGAGCCCGTTTAAAAAATGGTTCATCGTGGAATTCCGGGGAATGCGGCGCGGATCTTGAGGAAGAAGTACTCCTCGTCGCGGTACCCATAAGCCCTGCGCTTGATGACCTTGATGGTGTTGTTGATGCCTTCAACGACGCTGGTGTTGAGCGGATGACGACAGCGAGTCACGATTCCGTGCCAGTACCCCTGCAAGCGCTGGGCGAACTTTTGTAGGGCGACAATCCCGCTTTGCTGAGCCTGCTCGAACCATTGCCCCCAGGCCTTTTCCGCCCAAGCTGGCTTTCGGTGGAACCAGAGCCGTTTGAGTTCGTCGCGCAGCACGTAGACGCACAACAGCGACTGATTGGCGGCCAGTAACTTCTTCAGGTGCACGGCCTGATCCGGCTTCAGATTGTGGCGGTTGCGTAATAACAGCCAGCGGCTGGACTTCAGAACCTTTCGCGCCGGCTTGTCATGTCGGAGTTGATTGGCCTGATCCACCCGTACCCGGTCGATCACTTCGCGCCCGTACTTGGCCACGACGTGGTACAGGTCGAAGACGATTTGCGCCTGTGGGCACTGCGCCTTGATCTCCAGCTCGTAGGCCGTGGTCATGTCGATCGCAACCGCTTCGATACGCTCGGCCACGCCTTCAGGAAGTTGTTCGAAGAAGGCTCGCGCCGTTTCGCGTGAACGTCCTGGCCCGACCCAGAGCGCCTGCCGGCCGATCGGATCAACCACCACCGTGGCGTAGCGATGGCCCTTATGAAGCGCGAACTCGTCCATTGCCAGATATCGAGCACACGTTCTAGCCGCGTCTTGCGGTCTCGACCCGGTTCTGGACGATCGTAACGTCGAAGTAATCGACGCGAGCGCTTGGACCCGCCAGCGTCTCATAGACACTCACGAGCCGTTTAGCGATAAAAGATCGCCGGCGGAACCATGCCGACGAACCGGGTCACAAGACCTTTCGATGTAATCGAACAGGTCCGGGGCCGCGTCGCCCGGCTCGGATAGATGCGCCGCTTGATTCGCTCCTGTTTCAGGAGCACGGAAGAACAGCAGCAAGCCACTGCGGGGCGCGGTCAGCGTTGCTCTGCCGTCAGTTGCCTCAACTGTTCGAGCAGTTTGAGGGTGGGGCTCGGCAATAAGCCGTGCCGACGCCGAAATGCGGTCAATGTACGCCGCCCGACTACCCCCGGCAATTCCAGCGTATCCAATACACCAGCCTTGCTCTCCGTCACGTACATGGGTTCAGCCATCCAGCTCAGAAAACCGGACCGGGCGACGAGACTCTTCAACACGGTAATCGATCGGGTTTCGACCACGACGTTCGGCGATCCGAGCCCGTGTTCGGCGAACACCTGCCGCATATGCTCGAATGGCGCAGTGCCGCGCGGCGGAATCGCCCACTGCTGGTCCAGCGTATCAGCCAGCGTGATCCCCGGCTTTGCGCGCAGCGGGTGATCGAGCGCCGCCACCACGTAGCTGTTGTCCTCCCAGCGACAGTCCTCGACAGCGACGATCTCCTCAGTGTCGGGCATCGCCATGCTGAGTGCGAGATCGATTTCGCGCTGCACCAGCGCCTCGGCAAGACGATCCCAGACGCCTTCGATGACGTGGACGCGCAAATTGGGCCACTTCTGCAACACGCCGCTCACGGCGAGCGGCAGCACGAGGCTCGCGATGCTCCCTACCGCACCGCAGCGAATCGTCCCGCGCGCGAGCCCGCGCATTGCGTCGATCTCTTCGCGCGCCTGCTCCGCCTCGCGTTGCAACAGAACGGCATGCGGCAACAGCGCCTCTCCCACCGCCGTCAGGTGCATGCCGCGTGTATGCCGCTCGAATAAAGGAGCACCCACCTCGTCCTCGAGCCGGCGGATCGCCCGGCTCAAGGCCGGCTGGGTGACGTGCAAGGTCTCGGCCGCGCGCCCGAGACTACCGGCCGTGGCGATCGTGACGAAAACGTGAAGCTGCTGGAGATTGAAAGTCATGCCTGAAGGTAATGTCTTTTTGCGAAATCAGCAATTTCGGATTCTGCCGGATGTTTCGATAATACGTTCACCAGAATCGTACTGAACGACAGGAGACTTCCATGGAGCACAGCCTCCCGCCGCAAGGCCGTCAAGCCGCCAATGCACCGGGCATGACGGTACGCGATGCGGTGATCGACTTCGCGCGCCGCGTCGGCATGACGTCCGTGTTTGCCAACCCGGGCTCGACGGAACTGCCAATGTTCCGCGACTTCCCCGTCGATTTCCGCTATGTGCTCGGGCTGCAGGAAGCTGTCGTGGTCGGCATGGCGGACGGCTACGCCCAGGCCAGCGGGCGGGCCGCCCTCGTGAACCTGCATTCGGCAGCCGGCGTCGGCAACGCGATGGGCAACATCTTCACCGCCTTCCGCAACCGGACGCCGCTGGTGATCACCGCGGGACAACAGGCGCGCTCGATCCTGCCGTTCGATCCGTTTCTTTCGGCCACGAGTGCCACGGAACTCCCCAAACCCTATGTGAAGTGGAGCATCGAGCCGGCGCGAGCCGAAGACGTGCCGCTCGCCATCGCGCGCGCCTGGGCGATCGCGATGCAGGAGCCGCGCGGGCCCGTATTCGTGTCCATTCCGGTCGACGATTGGGACCAGCCGGCCGAACGGCTGCCTGAGCGCGTCGTCTCGCACGTGACACGCCCCGCCGCGGACGCGCTCGCGCACATTGGAGACAGGCTCGATCAATGCGAGCACCCCGCCTTCGTCGTGGGTGGCGCCGTGGATCGCGCCGGCGCCGTCGACGACCTCGTTCGGCTGGCGGAACGTCATTGTGCACGCGTATACGTCGCACCCATGACCGGGCGCTGCAGTTTTCCGGAGTCGCATCGGCTGTTCGCCGGTTTCCTGCCCGCGATGCGCGAGCGCATCGTCGAACTGCTCGATGGCCACGACGTGATATTCGCCGTCGGTGCACCGGCCTTCAGCTACCACGTCGAAGGGCACGGCCCGCATGTTCCCGCCGGCGCGAAGCTGTGCCAGTTGATCGACGATCCGGGTACGGCGGCATGGACGCCGGAGGGTCTGGCCGTCGTCGGGAACGTGCGGCTCGGCATCCAGGATCTGCTCGAGCGCGCCGCGCCGCGCGGGCGGCAGTTGCCTGCGCCCAGGCAGTTGCCGCCGCGTGCGCTGCCGCCCGGTCCGGGCGAGCGCATGTCGGTCGCCTTCGCACTGCAAACGCTGAGCGAAGTCCGTCGCGCCGAGGACATCGTCGTCGAGGAAGCGCCGAGCGCGCGCCCCGTGATGCAGGCGTACCTGCCCATCCAGCGGGCGGGCGGATTCCTGACCATGGACAGCGGCGGCCTGGGCTTCGGCATGCCGGCGGCGGTCGGCGTGGCGCTGGCCCGTCACGGCGAGCGCGTGATCGCGGTGATCGGCGACGGTTCGAGCATGTACTCGATCCAGGCGATCTGGTCGGCGGTACATCTGCGACTGCCCATCACGTTCGTGATTCTGAACAACACGCGCTATGCGGCGTTGCAGGACTTCGCGCCGGTGTTCGGCTTCGGTCCGGAAGACCCCGTGCAGGGCACCGACCTGCCCGGTCTCGATTTCGTGAAGATCGCCGCCGGCATGGGATGCCCGGGCGTGCGCCTGACCGACGCCGACGGCCTGCGCGACGGGCTGCAAAGCGCGCTCTCGGCGAACGGTCCGTCACTCGTCGAAATCGAGGTCGCGTAAGCTGCCCTCACCCCTCGAACAACCCAGGAGACAAACGATGAAGACAGTGTCGATGCTCATCGACGGTGCGCAAGTCATGGCACGCAACGGCGCGATGTTCGAGCGCCGTAATCCGCTCGACGGCGAGGTGGCGTCGCGCGCGCCCGCCGCCAGCGTCGAGGATGCCGAGGCGGCGGTGGACGCCGCGGCCCGCGCCTTCCCGATCTGGTCGGAATTCGGCCCGCTCAAGCGGCGCGAGCTGCTGACCGCCGCGGCCCATGCGCTCGAAGCGAAGTCCGAGGCCTTTGCCGCGGCGATGGCAGCCGAGACCGGCGCATCCGGCTTGTGGGCTGACTTCAACGTCCATCTTGCGGCACAGGGCCTGCTCGAAGCCGCCGCGATGACGACGCAGATCGGCGGCGAACTGATCCCGTCGGACGTGCCCGGCAGCCTCGCGATGGGCATGCGCCAACCGGCGGGCGTCGTCCTTGGGATCGCGCCATGGAATGCGCCCGTGATTCTGGGTGTGCGCGCCATCGCACTGCCGCTCGCATGCGGCAACACCGTCGTGTTGAAGGGCTCGGAGATTTGCCCGGCCACCCACGGCCTCATCGTCGAGGCGATGCAGGAGGCCGGATTGCCGCCCGGCACCGTAAATTTCGTCACGAACGCCCCGGCGGATGCAGCCCGCATCGTCGACGCGCTGGTCGCCCATCCGAAGGTGCGTCGGGTCAATTTCACGGGTTCGACGCGCGTGGGGCGCCTGATCGCGGAACAATGTGCCCGTCATCTGAAACCGGCCGTGCTCGAACTCGGCGGCAAGGCGCCGTTCATCGTCCTCGACGACGCGGACGTCGACGCAGCGGTCGACGCGGCCATCTTCGGCGCCTTCGCCAATTCGGGGCAAATCTGCATGTCGACCGAGCGCATCATCGTCGACGAACGGATCGCGGATGCCTTCGTCGAGCGGCTCGCCGCGCGTGCGCGCGCGCTACCGCTCGGCGATCCGCGCAACGGCCCGGTGGTGCTCGGTTCGGTGGTCGACATGAGTACGGTCGAGCGCTGCAATGCATTGATCGACGATGCGCTCGCGCACGGCGCGACGCTCGCGAGCGGCGGCAAGGCCGACACGACGCTCATGCCCGCCACGCTGCTCGATCACGTCACGCCGGCGATGTGCATCTACCATGACGAATCATTCGGCCCGGTGAAGCCGATCGTCCGCGTGCGCGGCGAGGAAGCGGCGATCGCTTGCGCAAACGACAACCCCTATGGTCTCGCGGCAGCCGTGTTCAGTCGCGACAGCGCCCGCGCGATGAACGTCGCCCGGCGCGTCGAATCGGGTATCTGCCATATCAATGGGCCGACGGTACACGACGAGGCGCAAATGCCGTTCGGCGGCGTGAAGGACAGCGGCTTCGGGCACTTCGGCGGCCGCGCGGGGATCGCGGAATTCACCGACTTGCGGTGGATCACCCTGCAGACCACGCCCCGTCACTATCCGTTCTGAGGAGCACGCCATGCAGATCGCCATTCTGGGTGCCGGTGCGATGGGTTCGTTCTTCGGTGGCCGCCTCGCGCTGGCGGGCCATTCGGTCAGCCTGCTCGACATCGACGACGCTCATCTCGCCTCGATTCGCCACCACGGCCTGCGGCTGTCGACCGATTCCGGCGAGCAGGTCGTACGCAATCTCGTCGCACTGAGGCCGGAGGAGGCCAGCGAGCCCGTCGACCTCGTCATCGTCTTCACGAAGACGATGCATACGACCGCCGCACTCGCTGCCGCAAGCGCCGTACTCGGCCCCGACACCGTCATCCTGTCCTTGCAGAACGGCTTGGGCAACGCCGAACGGCTCGCCCGATCCGCGGCGCCCGACCGGGTCATGGTCGGCGTAACCACGTGGCCCGCCGACAAGTCGGAGCCCGGCGCCGTCAGCTCGCATGGCCAGGGCACGATCCGGCTGATGAACGCGAACGGCACGTATACGAATGCGCTCGAACAGACCGTGCAGGCGTTGAACGACGCCGGCCTCTCGTGCCATGTCGATCCGGACGTCTGGGCCGCGATCTGGGAGAAGGTCGCGTTCAACGCCGCCCTCAACAGTCTGTGTGCGGTGACGCAATGCATGGTCGGCGAGCTGACGAATACCCCCGACGGTGAAGTACTGGCGCTGAAGATCGTTGCGGAGGTGATAGTCGTCGCACGTGCGCTCGGTATTTCGGCAAATGAAGCGCACGTGGCGTCGAATGTGCGCGATGCGCTCGCCCACCATCGCACGCATCGGCCATCGATGCTGCAGGACGTGCTGGCCGGCCGGCGCACCGAGATCGAAGCGATCAACGGCGCGGTAGTCGAGGCGGCTCGCAAGGCCGGGGTGGCGGTGCCGTATACGGACAGCCTGGCCTGCCTCGTCAGGCTCGTCGACGCGCGTACGCGTCAGCCCGACGGCGCGTCGGCCCAACATTGACGCGCATGGCGGTCGCCGCCATGCGCATCGCCGAACCTTCGTCCATCCATTCACGCAGCCGGCCGCGGTGCGGATCGTCACGCAACCTGCCGCGGCCATTTCAAAACACAAGGGCGCGCTGCGCGCACCAGGAGACAAAATGAACCCGTCCTTTCCCGCGTCGTCCGAGGCGCGAGCCCCATCAGGCGAGCTCGGCCTGCACGGCGGCGGATCGCTCGATATCGGGCACACGCTCGATCACGGCCCGTACGCGCTCATACAGCGTATCGCCGTCGTCCTTGCAGCGCTTTCCATTATCGTGGACGGCTTCGACAGCCAGCTCATCGGCTTCGCGATCCCGGTCCTGATCAAGGAATGGGGCGTGACGCGCGGCGCCTTCGCGCCGGTCGTCGCCGCCGGCCTGATCGGCATGGGCATCGGCAGCGCAATGGCGGGCCTGTTCGCCGATCGGTTCGGACGTCGCTGGGCCGTGATCGCGAGCGTGCTGGTTTTCGGCACCGCGACCTGCGCGATCGGGTTCGCACCGAACATCGCCGTCATTGCCGCGTTGCGCTTCGTCGCGGGTCTGGGCATCGGCGGTGCGCTGCCGACGTCGACGACGATCACGGCCGAATTCACGCCGGCCCGGTATCGGACGCTTGCCGTTACCGCAACCATCGTTTGCGTACCGCTCGGTGGAATGCTCGCCGGATTGTTCGCCGCGCAGGTGCTGCCGGCATACGGATGGCGCGGCCTGTTCTTCGCAGGCGGCATCCTGCCGCTCATCCTGGGCATCGTGTTGCTCGCCATGTTACCCGAATCGCCCCGCTATCTCGCGCGGCGCCGGCACCGCTGGCCCGACCTCGCGCGTCTGCTCGCCCGCATGGGGTATCGACTCGGCGCCGACACCCAGTTCACCGATGCACGCGAGCAGAAAACCGAAAGGCAGACGGGATTCGTGTCCCTGTTCCGCGAGGGCCGCGCGCGCGATACGGTTTCGATCTGGAGCGCATTCTTTGCATGTCTGCTCGCCGTCTATGCGGCGTTCAGCTGGCTGCCCGCCATGCTCACAAGCGAGGGATTGTCGGTCGCGATCGCCGGCTACGGCTTGACCGCCTACAATCTCGGCGGCGTGCTCGGCGCACTCGCGTGTGCGATTGCGATCGCTCGCTACGGTTCGCGTGGCCCGCTGCTTCTGTGCTGCATCGGAGGCGCCGTCAGTGCATGGCTGATCCTCGGCGTGGACTTGAAGCATCAGACCGCACTACTGATCATTGGACTCGGGCTACACGGCCTGTTCGTCAACGCAGTCCAGTCGACGATGTATGCGCTCTGCGCGTACGTCTATTCAACCGGCGTGCGGGCAACCGGCACGGCGTCCGCGCTTGCTTTCGGCCGGCTCGGCGCAATCCTCAGCGCATTTGCCGGTGCGGCCGTCATTACCGCGACCGGAGGAACCGGCTACTTGCTGATGCTTGGTTCGGCGATGGTGGTCGTGTTCGTAGCCCTCGCCGTCGTCCGTCAGCATATTCCCGCATCCGCACGGTCAAGCCGACGGTAGGCATACGAAATTCCGGCGATCGTCGCATCGGCGACGATCGCCCGTTCCGCGCGAACCGGACGCATTGAAAAGAACACGGGATGCAGGAAGTCGCCGATTGACGCAGGAATTTTGCGAAACCATATTTGTCGAGAAGACTCATGTGGCCCAGCCGCCTGCCGTGGGAAGATCGAAGAATGGGATCGCCGGACAACCTGAATGCGAATTGTCGTACCAGCGAATCGCTCGCCCAATGGGAGCAGATGGCGGCGCAATGCTGCGTTCCGCTTGCCATATCGCACGAGCGGGATGCGCACTTCTCGGGAAGCATACAAAGCGCGACGATCGCCGACGTCTGCGTCTCGCGGATTTCTGCCGGAAGGCATGTCGCCGTGCATGATGTCCAGTCGGTCTCCAACACGGACGGAGACTATATTCTTGCCAGTCTTCAGTTGCAGGGGGCAGGCAAGCTGATTCAGGACGGACGCTGCGCGTCGGTCGACCATCACGACCTCGTTTTATTCGATTCGCGCAGACCGTTTCGCTGGGAGCTCGCCGAGCCGTTCGACCAAATCTGCATCCGGTTCCCGATGTCGCTGATCACGTACCGGATCCCGCTTCGGGACACCTTCGTCGGGCATACGATTTCCGGCACCGAGGGTCTGGGCATGCTCGTGGCGCAGCACCTCATCACGCTGTGCGCCGAACGCGAGCAGCTCGCCCGCTCCCCGATCGCGCCGCAAATTTCTACGTCAGCCGCGGATCTGGTCGGCGGACTGCTGGCGGAATGGCTGCAAGTCCGCCCGGGCCCCCGCACCAATCTTCATGCAATGCACCTGCAACAGTTGCGTCAGTTCATCTCGAACAATCTTAGGAATTCAGATCTGAATGCCGAGATGGCCGCAGCGGCGCTGGGCATGTCGGCGCGCTATCTTCACCGCCTCGTTCAGCACGACGACACCACCATCGGCCGCATGATTCTCGTCGCACGCCTGGAGCAGTGCGCGCAGTGGCTCTCGCTCAAATGCCACGCACATCGCTCGATCGAGCAGATCGCCGGAACTTGGGGATTTGCAAGCGCGGCGCATTTCAGCCGGGCGTTTCGTGCCCATTACATGAAAACGCCGCGCGAATTCCGGCTAGTCCATCAGTCGACGCCTTCCTGACCATCTTCGGGTTCGCTCGAGGCCGCGTCGCGCGCCAGCGATTGCGACCTTCGCAATGCATCGCTTTCGCCGGCATGCTCCACGCACCGCCGCGGCCGCTTGTCGAACCAGAGTTTCAGGACGTCGGGACGCGCGTAGTGCCCGACCGGATCCGCCGCGGCCTTCGCGAGCGAGATGCGCCCGAGATCGATGTCGACGTACAGCAACCCTTCCGTCGTCTCCGGCAGTTTCTCCACGAGCGCTTGCCCGTCCGGCCCGTAGGCCGTGGCATGCCCGCCGCCGGCGCGGATCATCGCACGCTTGTCTTCCGTATCGCACAGCATGTCGACCATGTGCTCGCTGATCACCGCGCACGGCGCGAGCACGAAGCACGACCCCTCGACGGCATATACCCGGCTGACCGCGTTGTTCACCTCATGGCCGAGAGCGGGTGCGAATTCATACATGGAGAAGCTCGGCCAGGCCGCGACGTGCACCTGTTCGTGCTGCGCATACATCGCGTACTTGGTCAGCGGTTGAATGTGCTCCCAGCAACACAGGGCACCGAGCCGGCCGATGGTGAGATCGTGCACTGCCAGATCGCTGCCGTCGCCGTCGCCGAACACGGTGCGCTCGACATGAGTCGGCCGCAGCTTGCGACGCGTGGCGACAGTCGCGCCGTCCGGGCCGATGATCCACTGCGCGATATAGAGGCTGCCGCCGCAGCGCTCCGACAGGCCCAATACCACGGTCATCCCGTTGCGCGCCGCCGCGTCCCGCAGGGCAGCGGCGTTCGGACTATCGTACGTCATCGAGTTGTCGAAATAGCGCTGGACGAAACCGGCCCCGAGCGCCCATGCGGGCGGCCCGAGCCACGCATGGAACGGATATCCGGGCAGCCAGGTTTCCGGAAATGCGATCAGTGACGCTCCGTTGTGCCCGGCTTCGTCGATCAGTGCGATCGTTTTTTCGATTCCCCTGTCGAGATTCAGGAATTCGGGTGCGGCCTGCACGATGGCCGCGATGTACTTCGGATGTTCCAGTGTCATTTGAGTACCCGTGATTGAACTGATCACCGCTTCGACTAGAACCGGTGTTGAATGCCGACCGACGCTGCCAGCGTATTGCCGTCCGGGATTCGGGTGAGGTCGCCGTTGGCGGCGACGCCCGTTCCGATGCCACCGTGATTGTTGACGAGCGCGACTTGTGCATAAAGCGACGTCCTCACCGACAACGAGTACATCGCCCCCGCCGAATACATCACCGAATGACTGCCGCTCGCCGATCTGTCCTTCGAGTAATACACCCCGCAGTCCAGGAGAAGCGGGGTAGACGGATTCCACGAGAGCCCGCCGGCGTAAGTCATGTAGTTCGGACTGCCGGGCGCCTCGTTGTTGCGCAGACGAATGGCGAGCGCGTAACCCGTCACCGATTCGAACGAATATGACGCACCTAGCGTGGCGCCGTCGATGGCGGTCCGGCCCGTCGCCGTGTCTTTCGCCTGGTAGTACGCCGCGTCGGCGGAGAGCGGTCCGGCCGCATAAGTCAGCGACCCGGAGAGCCGGCGACCCTTGACGCCGCTGCCTGCGATTCCGCCCGGTGCGTACTGGACGCTGCCGGTGAAACCGCCGACTGTCGGCGACGTATAGACGAGCGAGTTCGAATCGAAAATCCCGTTGATGCCGACCTTGCCCAGATATTCCGTGAACGCGCTCGCGAAATTGGACATGGCGCGCGGGTCGCGGCCGCCGATCGCCAGAAAGAAGGGCGAAAACTGCAGGCCGGCCTTGATGTCGCCGAAATCGCCCGTTGCCTGGACGTACGCGTGGCGGCCGAAAATACCGCCGTTGGAATTGCCGAATTGCCCTGTCGTCGTCGAGAATCCGTTCTCGAGCGCGAACCCGATCTTGGTCCCTCCGCCGACATCCTCCTGCCCTCTCAGCCCCCAGATCGACGGCGCCCACCCGCCATCGAGTGCGCCCTTCAAGGCGCCGGCGTTGCCGGAGGACTTGGTCTGGTAGACGAGGCCGGTATCGACGATGCCGTACAGCGTGACACTCGATTGCCCAAGTGCGTGTGTCGATACGCCGCCAAGGGTTGCCATCGCCAGCAACGCGGCTGACGGTCGATGAAGCAGTTTCATTTGACGATCTCCGATGGAGTTTAGTTTTTCTGTGCGCTCATGCTTTCATGCGTGATGGCATGGCCTCCTTTTCCCGGTGCCGTTTCCCGCAACAGAAAGGCAAGCAGAAAGCCGGCACCGAGCGCGGCGGAGGCAAACAGGATCGTCAATTGAAGGCCCATGTGCTGAGCAATGAAGCCGGCAATGGCCGGGGCGACACCGCCGCCGAAGATCTCGCCGGCGCCGACAACGGCGCCCACCGCGGACGAGGTCAGGGACGAAGGTACGGCCTCGGCCGCAACCGGCCCCGCCATCAGCGAGATCGCGCCACAGCAGAAGAAGGCGATTGCAAACAGGAGTACGAACAACACCGCCGGAATCGTCGGTGCATAAGCGAACGCGAGCAGGGATGCACAGCCGGCGAGAAAGGTGATCTTCGCGGCATTTCTGCGCCCGATGGAATCGGAAATGCCGCACACGAAGATCTGGCCGGCAAATCCGCCGAATCCGAGACCCGACATCACGAAACCCATCTGTGCCGTCGACATGTGACGGAAGTCGGTCAGATACACGGGGGTGATGGCCGCGAGAACGAACAGTCCGGCCATTGCGCAGAAAATGGCGCCCATGCCGACGCGCACGTTGCCGTATCGAAGCACCGAACCCCAGCTCTCCCGATGCGGCGCGCGATCGGGCGACGCCGTCGAGGCGATGTGAACCGGCTCACGGATCGTTCGGTACATCAGGAATGCGAGCAGCAAGCCCGGTGCAGCGACGATGGCGAACACGATACGCCACGACGGCACGACCGACAGCAGTTGCGTGGCGATGATCGGCCCGAGGCCGAGTCCGAACAGTGCGAAGCATCCCTGAATGATGCCCAGGTTCAGGCCGCGTCGCACGGCAGGCGACGCGTCGTCCCCTGCCGCGAAGCTGGCGGGACAGTACGCGCCTTCCGTGATGCCCATCAGTACACGCGTGAACATGAGCACGCCGACACCTCCGACGAGGCCGGTCGACCCGGACAGCAGCGAAAACAGGATGATCGCGGGGATCAGGATCTTGCGTCTGCCGACCGTATCGGACAGCCGTCCCATCAGGATTGCGGACACGCCCCACGCAAGGCCCAGCACGGCCGTGACGTTCCCGAGATCCTGATAGGTGAGACCAAGGTCCCGCATCATTTGCGGAAACAGCGGTGTAATGAGCCAGCGGTCGAGACCGACCAGCCCGAAGCCAAGCGCGAGCAGCGCAATCGCCCGCCGTTCATATGTCGAATTTGATCTGATGTTTGTATTCATGGTACACCCCCCTTGCGTCTCCCGCAGTCAGTCATCAGCACGTACGTCAACCCGTTGACCCGTTCCGGCACGTGTCGCGTGTCGGTGTGCGGCGTCAGGGCAATCGTCCGGCGCGGAAATTTTCAGAAGTTGACTGGGAGCGAACTGCTTCTTGACGTGTAGCGCCTGTGCCCAGCGCCATTGACAACGAGATTGGCAGACGGGGAAATGTAAGCGCTCGCAATTGGCGCGAGAAGTGTTTACAAGCGCGCCAGCAAGTTCAATCGCCCTGCTGGTGTGAAGTTCGTAGATTCTGCTAATAGTGCCCGTTCGTGCGCCCATCGTGTCCGGCTATTCCGCTAATGCGCTGCGGCAAGGGGGAAGCTGCGAAATTGAGCAGCGGCCGTAGACCAAAGCAAGGGCCTGTCAGGAATTTTGTGTTTAAGGCATAACATGCTCCCAAGGAGAATTTATGCCTCGCAAACCGAAAGCCCAGCCGGCGGCTCTGCCGGCGATTCCGGCCGAGTTGCTTGAGCAGTTCGGCAA